>CAMPKL010000451.1 GCA_946887065.1 uncultured Bryobacterales bacterium | reverse complement strand
TGAAGTAGACCGGTCCGCCGAAAACCGGCTGCGCGCTGTAGCCTCCGTGCGCCGCGTTTACTCCGCGATTGTTGAAGACGCGGACGTTGTGTACGCCGCCGTCGGTCTCGATGTAGTCATCACCCGACATATGTATGTCGTTGTTGTAGATGTCGATGGACGAAGCGCGCCGGTCGGGATCTTGTTCGGGCGTGCCGTAGGTCGAGATGCCAATGCCGTCGTGGAAGTAAGCGATTGAGTTGTGGGCAATGACGTGGCCAGGGCCGTAAACCTTGACGGCGTAGTAGCTGCGCATCTCATGGGAGCCGTACGGCCCAGCGCTGGCCCACAGCGGGCCAGTCCAGCCAATCAGCAGATCACGCGGCAGACGCCCGAGAAAGACGTTGTCGGCGATGTAGAAGTCGCTTGAACCGGCGTACTCGGTCCATACGCCGAAGCCGACGTCTTCGAAGCGGCAGTTCTTGACGGTTAGGCCGACTGCGCCGAGCACTTCTTTCTGTCCGGCGAAGATGCCGACGTCGGTGTTACGGATGGTTAGCCCGTCGAAGATGTGATGCGTGGAGGCCATCACGTCGAAGATGCGGTGGTTGCCGTCGCCGTCAAAGACGACCTCGCCGTCGCCGGCGGACTTGATGGTGATGGGCTTCTCGGCGGTTCCCTTCAGGGTGAGCGACATCGTGCCGTCGAAGGGCGTCATCATTGGATCGACGTAGTTGAGACGGTCGTTTTTGTAGAGGCCGGCGTGCATCAAGATGGTGTCGCCGGGCTGAGCGCGGCGCTCCCAGACAACGCTCCAGTCGCCGAGACCGGAGCCGTAGTAGGCCTGCAGCAAGCTGGTGAAGTGCGGCTCGACGCGGTCGCCGTCCCAATCGGGAGGGTAGACATGCAGCGTTCGCCCGCCGGCGTAGGGTTGCGGCTCGCTGCGGGTGGTGACGCGGGCGGTGTGTGAAGTTTCGCCGGCGGCGCCGTCAGGGTCCTTCAACTCGAAGCGGCATTCGTACTCCGTGCCAGGCTCAAGGTTGAGAATGCTGCCCGCAAAGCCGTCCGGCACAGTGTATTCGAGATGCTCGCGGGTGCGGAAGACGCGCTCGCCGCCGAGGCGAACTAGCGGCAGCGCCTCGCGCCAGGCCGTATCGCCTTCCTTGCGGAAGGCGACGTCGACGCTTGCGTTGCGGTTGGCGTCGCCGCTGATGGCCCACTCAAAACCGAGGTTCAGGAGGGTGGGGTGTTCGACGGTGAAGCGGCCGGCTTTGGCGGCGTTCTGCCCCAAGGCGGACGCGGCAAACAGGAGAGCGAGGATCGGGAGCAGGCGGTGCATGGCGCCTTGCATTCTACTCCACGGGCTTCGTTGCGCGAATCCAGAAAGCCCCGACTGGATAGATGAGCGAGCCGCCGCGGTCGAGGATTTTCTGGGCGTCGCCTAGGAACTCTTCTCTTAGCCGGGAGGCAGACCCCGCATCGAGCGCTTGCAGACGCTTTCTCACGCGGGAAGAGAAGACGGCTTGGAGTTCCCAGAACTCTTCGGCTGAGGCGATCTCAAAGCGCTTTGCGATCCAGCCGGATTGGATGTCGCGGAAGCCTGCGTCGCGGGTGAGGCGCAGGAGTTCGGGCGCGGCGCGCCGGCCGCTGCGAGCCAGAGGCGTCTCGGGCTCGTCGGGGCCGGGCGGCAAGCGTGAATCCAAGGCGCGGGGCGCCGTCAACATCCGTCCAGTTCGCGTCATGACCTGGTCGAACAGCGTGCGGGGGATGCGCAGCAGCGCTCCAGGAAAAGGCGCCGGGGCGCCGAAAGCGAAGGCCAACACGCCTCCGGGCTTTAACGCGGCATAGCAAGCCCGCAACACCGTCTCGGGGGCGGGGAAGTGCATCACCGCGAACAGGGAGACGACGGCGTCCAATGAGTCTGGCTGGATCGCGAAGGCCTCGGCATCCATCAGCAGCGCAGGAGAATTAATCGATGCCACCCGCAGCATCCCCGCGGAAAGGTCCGCCGCTATGGCATGTGCGCCCGCTGCGATGAGTCTCTTGGCCACGATGCCGGTTCCGGCGCCGAGATCGAGGACCCTGTCGCCGGCGGCGATGCCGGCTGTGCTGACCAACGATTGGGCGAAGGGAGCTGTGTACGCCGCACTTAGCCGGTCGAAGGTTTCAGCCGCCAGGTCGTAGCTGGCTGCATCCTCTCGCTTGAAGCGTTCGTCGGCCAAGACCCCATTAGGCCTGTTTCGCCAGGCGGCCCACAACCGGAGAGGGTGGGAAAGGTCGGTCGGCCACCGCCCGATCTCGACGAGCCGGTTGGCCGCGCTTTTCATTGCCTTTAAGACTCGATCTTCCAGCCCACGCCCGAATTTAGCGGGTTTCCGAAGCCCTACAGCTATCGCCGAGCCATGCTCGACCGCAGCGCCTGGATTCAACTTCCGCCGGTAACGTTTCGGCGGTGCGGTCAGTCCTACACCGATGGATACGCGCGAACAGTTCCTGCTGACGGCTCTTGCCAGCATCGGCGACGGCGTCATCGCCACCAACGTGCAAGGAAGGGTCACCTTCCTCAATGCGGTGGCCGAGGCGCTGACAGGTTGGAGCCTTGCCGAGGCCGCCGGACAGCCGCTGGAGGACGTTTTCCGAATTGTCAGCGAAGCCCGGCGTGAGACCGCTGAAAACCCGGCCTTAAGAGCGCTTCGCGAAGGCAGCATCGTCGGCCTTGCGAATCACAGTGTTCTCATCGCGAAAAAAGGAACGGAGCATCCGATCGATGACAGCGCCGCCCCGGTTCGCGACGGGCGCGGACGGATGGTTGGCTGCGTTCTGGTTTTTCGTGACGTCACCGCACAGCGCAAGGCCGAAAGGGCTCGGGCCCTGCTCGCCGCAATCGTCTCGGATTCCGACGATGCAATCGTAAGCAAGACGCTGGACGGCACCATCCTTTCATGGAATGCCGCTGCCCAACGGCTCTATGGCTACAGCGCCGCCGAGGCGGTCGGGCAGCCAATCGATCTGATCGTCCCTGAAGATCGGAGGGACGAGGAGCGCGCAATTCTGGAACAGTTGCGCGAGGGGCAGCGTATCGACCACTACGAAACGGAGCGCGTTGCCAGGGACGGTCACCGCATTGACGTCTCGCTGACCATCTCGCCGCTCCGCGACGAATACGGCAGCATCGTCGGCGCGTCCAAAGTCGCCCGCGACATCACCGAACGAAAACGCGCGGAGGAGCGGCTACGTGAGGACGATCGCCGCAAGGATGAATTCATCGCCATACTCGCGCACGAGCTGCGCAATCCGCTGGCGGCGATCTGCACCGGCCTTGAGATCATGAACGGCGCGAAACCGGACCCGGCGCGGCTTGAACAGATCCGGGCCATGATGGAGCGCCAGTCCCGCCAGTTGGTCGCCATGGTCGATGACTTGCTGGAAATATCGCGCATCACCCGGGGCAAGCTGGAGTTGCACAAGACCCGCGTTACGCTCGCTGACATAGTGGACAGCGCCGTCGAACGGCGAAACCTGCCATCGACCAAGCGCGGCATCGGCTGAGCGTGGAAGTTCGGGATGAGAAGCTGGAAATGGAGGGCGATCCGCACCGGCTTTCGCAGATCCTCTCCAACCTGCTCGGCAATGCCGCCAAATTCACGCCGGACGGCGGCAATATTCGGCTTACGCTCGAAAGGCAGGGAGACGAAGCCCTGCTTGCGGTCCGGGATTCCGGGATCGGCGTCCCTGCCGCGATGCAGGACAAGATCTTCGACATGTTCGCGCAAGCCGACAATCCGCTGGACCGGGGCTCGGCGGGCCTGGGCGTGGGTCTCACGCTTGCCAAGACGCTGGTGGAAATGCACGGCGGTACGATCGACGTTCACAGCGGCGGCGCGGGCAAGGGCAGCGAGTTCCGGGTGCGGCTTCCGCTTGCTGCCGGACCGGCCGATGAAACAGCGCCAGCCGTTGAATCAGGCGCGGATTCCGCCGTCTCGATCGCGCGGCGCGTGCTGATCGCCGATGACAACG
>CAMPKL010000450.1 GCA_946887065.1 uncultured Bryobacterales bacterium | reverse complement strand
GACGACTCCTTTGCCGTTAACGCGCAGATCCATGATGGCGATGCGGTCGGAAGAGACGCTGTTGTCCGTGCGCAGATCGGCTTGACGGACGACGCCGCGAATCACGACCAGTTGGCGCTCGGCATTGACGGAGATTTCTTTGGTTCCCTCAATGATCAAGTTGCCGTTGGGCATGACTTCGACGACGTGAGCGGTGACAACGGCCGTGACCGCCATTTGGCGTCCCGTGCTGCCGCTGCCGTCGAGGTTGGAGTCGGAGTCTTGATTGAAGAGGTTGGGTAAGCCGCCCAGCGGGGCCATGGCGCCGAGCAGATTGGTGACCGCACTATCGCTGGAGGAGCTGCGCGACTGGGTGAGCGAGCCGCTGGTCAGCGCGCTGGCTTGCTCGGAGATTGCGATGGTCACGAGGTCGCCGATTTGCGAAGCCCGGGCGTCGCGGGCGAGATCGGCGAGGTAAGAGTTTTGCAAAAAGAGCGAACCCGCGGAGGGGCCGTTCTCGGTGCTGTCGAGCATCGTGCGCGAGCGATAGCGGCCCAGGGCTTCTGGGGCCGTTTGGGCGATGAGCGGTCCGAGAATGACCAGGATTGTCAGCGAGATTCTAGCGATCAGCATGGGCCTCCACGAAAGCGGTTTCCTGATCGACGAGGCGGGCGCTGACGCGGCCGCCGGTGGCGACGTTGTGAAAGTGAATGACGTCGCCCCTCGATCCGGCAGCCTCGGCGCGTCCTGGGGCTCTCAGGCGGATGCCTCCGAACTCGTAGCGCAGTTCGACGAGGTCACCCCGGGAAACGATCGGGATGGACCGCATGAGGTCGGTTGTTAGAGGCTGGCCAGACCTAATCGATCGGATGAGAGACCATCGTCCATCCAAATGGCCTGAAACAAGATACGTGTTCAGCTCTGGCAGCATCCCATGCCTTGCGATGACGTCGGATTGGGTGATAGCCGTGCCCGCCGGGTAGCTGGCCGCAGCCTCAAACCAGTCGCCTTGCACCGTAATGACGGCGCGGACGAGTTCGATCCCGGTGCGGCCGCCGGACTCGAGCCAGCGGATGCGCAGCGGTGTGGGTTGGTTGAGAGGGAGACGGTTGCAGAGGCACTCAAGCGAAATTTCGCCGGCAGGCACGGAAGGCGCGGCGGCGCCGAGAATCTCGACCGAGACGCGGTCGGCGGCGATGGCGGCGGTTGCCGCTTGCTCGATTTCGGCGCCGGTCAGCAAGCGCATGGCGCGGCGCAGAATAAGCTCTTCGGGGAATTGCTCGGGAGGGGAGTCGAGGCCCAGCGAGGCCGCCCAGCGGACCAGTTCAGCGCGGGCGACGCGGCGTGTGACCCCGGGCGCGGGACTGCGGGAGACGGTCGCGGCGGGGTCGGCTTGGGCGAAGATTGCGGCGGCCCCGGCAAGGTCGCCGGCGGTGACGTCGGTCGAGGCAATGTCGATAACCGTTTGGCTGAGCGCGGGCACGGTGAGGACGGCAAGCAGCAGCAGTGTTCTCAAGTAGGTCATGTCGCTAGCGGGTCAGGCTGTTTGCTTCTTGCAGCATTTCATCGGCGGCGCGGACGACGCGTGAGTTGGCTTCGTAGGCGCGTTGGCTGGTGATCATGTGTATGAACTCTTCGACGATGCTGACGTTGGAGCCTTCGAGCATTCCCTGGCGCAGTGCGCCCAAGCCCTCTTGGCCGCCAGGCGTGCCGACGACCGGGTCGCCGGAAGCTTCCGTGGGCTGGAAGAGATTGCTGCCCAGCGCGCGCAGACCGGCCGGGTTTTGGAAGTCGGCGATTTGCAGCAGGCCGGCTTGGCTGGCTTGGCTTTGCCCCGTCAGGGTGTAGCTGACGGTGCCGTCGTTGGCGATGGAAACGTTCAGCGCCTCGCGAGGGATGGCAATGTTCGGTTCGACGAGGTCTCCATTGGAGGTGACGAGATTGCCGTCGCGGTCGACTTGGAACGATCCGGCGCGCGTGTAGGCGAGTTCGCCCGTGGGCATGACGACTTGGAAGAAGCCCTTGCCCTCGATAACCAAGTCGAGCGGGTTATCGGTGACCAAGAAATCGCCTTGCTTGAAGATCACTTCGTTCGAGACGACCCGCGTGCCGAGGCCGAGTTGGAGCCCCGCTGGAAAGGTCGTCTGTTGGCCCGAGGCGGTTCCGGGAGCGACGAGGTTTTGATAAAGCAGGTCTTGGAACTGCACGCGGCGATGCTTGAAGCCCGTGGTGTTGGCATTGGCCAGATTGTTGGCCGTATTGTCGACGTTCAGTTGTTGGGCGACCATGCCGCTGGCGGCGCTGAAAAGAGCTCGAATCATGGTGTCTTCCTTCCTTGCGTGTAGATCAGCGAATGGCGCCGAGGCGCTCGACGGCCTGACCTTCCATCTCGTCGCCAACGAGGCTAGCCGCACGGCGGAGCAGATCGAAGTGCCGCGACGCGGCGATCAGCCGCACTGCCGATTCGGGTACGTTGACGTTGGAACTTTCAAGCGAGCCCTGCTGCACGGTCGTTAAGGCGGCGGGGGCGGGCTCGACTCCGGGTTGGAGCGAGAACAGGGTGTGTCCCACTTTTTTCAGAGCGCGCGGTTGTGAGAATTCTTCGATGAGCAGTTGACCGGCTGCGATGCCGCCGACTTCAATGCCGCCATTCTTGGAGATCTCAAGTTCCCCTTCGCGCGGTAACACGATTGGCTGCCGGTTAGAGCCAAGAACAGGTAGGCCATCCGACGTGCGCAGGGTTCCTTGGGCGTCGAGTTGCAACGAGCCGTTGCGCGTGTAGAGTTCGCCTTGCGGCGTTTCGACGACGAGAAAGCCGGGACCGGAGAGGGCGACGTCGAGTGTTGAGCCGGTGGCCTGCAGCGGTCCTTGCCGGAAGTCAGTGCGGCTGCCTTCGCTGTAAGGCATCTCGGGACGTTCCGAGGCGCCGTGTCCGGGCCGGGAGAGCGCGGCATCGAACAGCCGGTAGAACTCTTGATCGGCTTTGAATCCAGTCGCGCCGGCGTTGGCGATGTTGTTGCCGATGACGTCGAGAGTTTCCATGCGGGCGCGCATGCCGGCTGCGGCGTTGAGGAGTGCGGGATTCATGACGGTTGAACTTAGGCAATCGTCGTTCCACTCTGGAAAGCCTGCAAACAGGGCCGTTGGGGACTCCAGGGCGTCATCGATCTGACAGCGAGACGAAATCGTGGCGGACGCCAAAAGCAAAACGGCGTGTTTTGAGCGGAAATCGGTTTGGCCCGTGAGTTGCCTAGGTGAACGCGGATGACAAGCGTTGCGCAACTGCCGGTGGAGGCGCCGGCGACTCAGGCTTTGCCGAAGGGCGAGATGCCACGCGGCCGTTCAAACAAGTCAACCGAAGAGGGCGGAAAAGGAGGATTCTCCGCCGTGCTGGCCGAGGTTCTGCCGGTGCCGCGACTCTGTTGCGCGCCGTCGTCGTACAGGTCGATGCAGTCTCCGTTGAGTCGCTGGCGGAAGCGGGCGATGAACTCGTCACGGAAACGAAGGCGATGGAGTCGCGGCCGGTTGCGGCGGCCTCCGCGGAAGGCATAGTTGAGGCAGCCATCCAAGGGGCTGAGATTGTTGAGGACGAAGGCGCGCCCGCGCAGAAGCTGGAACATCCGCCAGATGCGCCGCCGGAGTCGCCTGAGTTGGAAACGAGACAGGCCGGAACACAGGGCGGGTTGCACCAGGAAGAACAACGGCACGAGCCCCGGCCGGTAGAGCGAGCCAAGTCTGAGCGCGTGGAGTTGAGGACTGCTGAAGCGGTGAGCATTGCGAATGTTGCGGCGCCGGAAAAGGCCCCGGTGCAGACCGTGCAACCGCCGCATGGAGAGTCAACTTCGCCGCAGAAGCCAGAAGCGCCGCCCATCCCGAAGGAGCTTGCTCCCGTGGGGCAGAGGCGTATGGACGAGACGCCGCCTAATTCGAAGAAGGAGCCGCCGCGACCGGATACGCCGCTGGTCATCGAGTTCCAGGTACGCAAGCAGAGTCCGGCTCAGGAAGTTCGCCAGCCGCCG
>CAMPKL010000449.1 GCA_946887065.1 uncultured Bryobacterales bacterium | reverse complement strand
GATAGTGATATTGCGCCGTGTCGTGATCGATGCGCTCGGTGACGCCGGAACGAATTACGGCCAGTTCGTCGACCACGGTCGACAGACCGGGCAATAGTTCTGAAACGGGAATACCCGATTGGCCATACTGCTTGAACTTGAACGGGCTCGCATACAACTTCGGCGTGTCGACCGCGCGCCGGGAGATCACTTTCATGGGAGGCGCCTGGCCGTCATGCGCGTCCAGGTACGGCTTGGGATCGAGCAAATCCATCTGACTGGGCCCGCCGGGCATGAAAAGGAAGATGACCGACTTGGCTTTCGCTTCGAAGTCGGGCCTGCGCGGCAGCAGGTCCATCATCTCTCTGCTATTGGCGGCCCTCAGCGGGTTGTCATGCAGCATCCAGCTAAGCAGCACGCTGCCGAAGCCGCCCATCGAGCGGGCGATGACTTCCCGTCGCGTGGGAGGTATGCCGAAATTCGGTTTGCGCATTATGGTCTCCCGTTACTCGATGTAAAGAAATTCGCTCGATCCAAGCAGCGCCTGACAGAACAAGCGGAATCCCTTCTCTTTGTCTTCTTGTTTCTCGATCTGGCCAAACCCGAAGGCGATTTCCGCCTCCGTGGCCGGTCGCGAATAAACCAACTCGATGGCCCGGCGAATCTTGGCGACCGGGTCAGAGCCGGCTTCCGTGGCAGCGCGTTCGGCCAGACTCCTGGAGGCGCTCATCATCATTGGGTTGTGCAGTGACGACAGCGCTTGGCCCGGAACCGCCGAGCGGAATCGCACCGGCACGTTGGTGTCCATCAAAGGCTGATCGAAGGCGCCGAGGAAACCCGCAACGGCCAACCGGCGAGTTTGCAAGTAAATGCTGCGCCGGTTCGGTTCGCGTTGGGGGTCGAGTTCGCCCTGGGGTTCTTCGCAAGGAGGCGGATTGAACTCGAAACCCCGTATGTTCTTGCCGTCGATCCTTCCCGATGTCTCGGGCAGGTAGTTGCCGTCTTCCGCCGAGCACAGAGCGATCGGGTGGCCGAACATGGTGCGGTTGAGCAAACCGCTCACCTCCAGCACAGAGTCGCGAATAGACTCCGCCTCCAGCCGCCGCGGCTGCCAACGCCCCAGAAGCTTATTGGGCTCGTCCTTGAGATACGTCGCGTGGTCGACGTCCGATGTCTGGCGATAGACGTTCGAGAGCATGACTTGACGGTGCAGCCATTTCAAGCTCCAGCCATGTTCCACCAGGCTGACGGCGAGCCAGTCCAGCAATTCCGGATGGGTCGGCGCGGCGCCTTGCGAACCAAAGTCGTCGGGCGTGGCGACGATGCCTTGGCCGAAGTGATATTGCCAGACGCGGTTGGCGATGACTCTGGCCGTGAGCGGATTGTCCGGGCGCGTCAGCCACTTGGCGAAGGCCAGGCGGCGTCCAGTGCTGTGGGCGCCGGGAGCGCGCTCAGGGATCGTGAACGGATTGTCGGGATCGTCGAAGATGACCGGAATGCCCGGCTCGACTACATCGCCGGGCGCTTCGTAGCTGCCGCGGTTCAGCACGCGCGTAGGATGCGGTTCCGTCGTAACGTCCCACGCGGCCCAGACCATGTCAGGCTTGGCTGCGGCCGCTTTCGCTGCATTTTCTTCCGACTGCTTCTCCAACTCCGCCAACTCGGGGGAAAGCTTGGAAAGGTCTTCGTTGGATACCTCGAACTTGCCGGATTCCTCGGTGAACAGTTCCACCTGTTGCTCCGTCCGGTCTTTGGCGGGAATATCGGCGATAGCAACCAACTGCGAGCGAAGCGGCTCATCTAACGCTTTGAACTGCTCCTTCAGCCACTCTTCCTTGACTTCGTTGCGTTTTCTGAAGACGTCGCGGAAGCTGGGGCCGGCCTTTTGCAACTCCAGGTAGCGATCCATCTCTTCTTGAGTCGCATTGGGAATGAAGCGCGCCGGCCAAGCGCCCGAGCCGATGTTGGCGGGCAGCCAATGGGTGTTTTCAGGCGGAAATACCGGGTCAGGATCGTAAACCCCTTGGTACAGGCCCATCAGCCGGTAGTAGTCCTTTTGCAGGAAGGGATCGAACTTGTGATCGTGGCAGCGGAAGCAGGTCAGGTTGATTCCCATGACCGCCTTCATCGTGACCTCAGTCACGCCGTGGAAGGCGTCCCACTGCTTATCGATTTCATAGATGGTCTGATTGTCGGTGCCGTCGGCGGGCAAGCGCAGGAAGCCGGTGGCCTGGATCTTCTCGATGGCGGAGTCGCTCAGCCGTTGGCCAGGCTGCCAATCAGCGATTTCGTCGCCCGCGAGCTGCAGTTGCAGGAAACGATCGTACGGCATGTCGTCATTGAGCGCGCGGATGACCCAGTCGCGGTACTGCCAGGAGTGCGTGCGGGGTTCGTCGCCCAAGAATCCATTGCCGTCGGCATAACCGGCGACGTCCATCCAGTGGCGGGCCCAGCGCTCGCCGTACCCGGGTGAGGCGAGTAGTCGATCGACAAGGTCTTCGTATGCTCTAGGGGAGTCGTCCCCGACGAAAGCTTCAACCTCCTCCGGCGAAGGAGGTAGCCCAGTCAGATCGAGGTAAGCGCGACGGATCAGCGTCTGCCGGTCGGTCTCTGGGCTGATGCTCAAGCCGATTTCTTCTAGCTTCTCAATAATGAAAGCGTCAACAGGCGTGCGGACCTGTTCGACATGGGCGACTGCCGGCACAGGGCTCTTTGCCGGCGTTTGGAACGACCAAAAAGACTTGGCCTGTTCTCGAACCCGCTCTTCGGCGGAGCGATCCTCGGCGGCCTGGTCTCGGGTGGGGAACTGGCCGTTGGTAATCCAGTCGCGGATCAGATTCTTTTCCGCGTCCGTCAACGGATCTCCGCCCATGGGCATGGCATCCGATGCGATCTTTTTCCATAAGACGCTGCTTTCGGGATCGCCCGGCGAGATGGCCGGACCGCCGCTGCTGCCTTTCATTAACGCTTCGAGCGTGCGCAGGTCCAGACCCCCGGAGGCTTGCTCGCCGTGGCAGCCGATGCAGCGTTGCTGCATGATGGGCAGCACGTCGTGCTGAAACGTCGGAGTTGCGGCGATGAGCACCCCGCAGGAGGCGGCGAAAAGGACGAGGCTCAGCAAGGCCGCGCGCGGCGGTCGCATCATGGTGTGGACATTATAGGGCCGGTCAGCAATAAAATCAGCAACTTGGCCGAAATCGTCAGCATCTCGTGCGCCTGTTTTTGGCACCCTAAGAAGATGCTGAAGCGCGAAATATGGGTAGCTCGAACCGCCGCCGCGGCCTGCCTAACGGGACTCGCCTGGATGGCCGCAGCCCAGACCGGAGTCCCGGCGGGCCGTTGGTACAAGGGCAATCTCCACACACACACCATCAACAGCGACGGCGACACTGCTCCCGACGACGTCGTGCGCTGGTACAAAGAGCACCGCTACGACTTTTTATCGCTGACCGATCACAACTTCCTCACCGAAACGGAAGGTCTCAGCAGCGTGTTCGGCGCCAAAGGGAAATTTCTGCTGCTGCCCGGCGAGGAGGTGACGTCCGGCTATTCCGGCAAGCCTATCCACGTCAACGCTTTGGACGTGCGCTCGTTCATTGAGCCCGCCATGGGAAGCTCGGTCGTCGACACGATCCAGCAAAACGTCGACCGCATTCACGCCGCCAATTCGCTTGCTTCGCTCAATCACCCGAACTTCCGCTGGGCGATCACTGTCGACGAAATGCGTCAAATCAGCGGACTTAAACTGTTCGAGATCTACAACGGGCATCCCACCGTCAACAACCAAGGCGGCGGCGGAAGCCCAGGCCTTGAGGAAATGTGGGATTCGCTGCTCACCGCCGGCCGGCGCATCAACGGCATCGCCGTCGACGACGCCCATCACTTCAAGACGCTTGGTCAGGGCTACTCCAACCCGGGCCGCGGCTGGGTCATGGTGCAGGCCGCGGAACTTTCTGTGGCGAGTGTGAGGACCGCGCTTGAAAACGGCGACTTCTATGCTTCGACCGGCGTCGTACTGGAAGAAGT
>CAMPKL010000448.1 GCA_946887065.1 uncultured Bryobacterales bacterium | reverse complement strand
ACCGAAAGGTGGGTAATCGGAGAAAACGTTTAGGCGCCTCCGACCCACGACCTAGTCCCGGACAAACTGATAGCGGTCAATCGTTGCCGCCACGCTTCGTCCTCGGGCCGATTCTGAGAGCGGTTCCTGGCGGATAATCCGCCCTCGGCAGCGAAGGCGGACCTCGCCTGCTTCCTGCAAATCGAACATCGATCCCTGCAGGGTCACCAAAAACTCAATCGGAGCGCCCTCTTTGACATTCTCAGTGGGTATCGTGAAGCAAGCGCCCACCGAACTGACATCACGGGTCTGGCCGACCAGCTCCACGGTCTTATTACTCAGCTTGAGGATCTCGACGGGCAACTCAATCGCAAAGCGGCGTGACCTGCGTCGTTCTCCTGTGGTTGCCGGCATATAAGGGGCGCTGCTCGTGCTGTGGACACAAGGCGCCCCTAGTGTATTACACCGAGTCTTTTGTTACTAGCTGAAAAGCGCCCTTGTCCTAGCGTTTCCGATGCTTGCCCGGCCGCCGCCCGGCTCGCTACCATCGTTTTCTTCTTGGCCATGGCACATACAACACTACTCGAAACCAACCTTCCAGGCATCAAAAGGCTCGGCCGCGGCAAGGTCCGCGACATCTACGAAGTCGACGGAAAACTGCTGCTGGTGACCACCGACCGGCTCTCAGCCTTTGACGTCGTACTACCGACGGCCATACCTCGCAAGGGTGAGGTGCTGACCCAAATCTCTCTGTTTTGGTTCGATTTCTTCTCCGACGTCCCCAATCACCTTATCACCGCGGACGTCGACGAGTTCCCGGCGGCGCTGCAGCCGTTTCGCGACCAACTGAAGGGCCGCTCAATGCTTTGCAACAAGCTCGACATGTTCCCCGTCGAGTGCGTCGCCCGCGGCTACATCGAAGGTTCCGGCTGGAAGGATTACCTCGCCAACGGCAGCATTTGCGGCGTCCCCCTGCCCGCCGGCCTGCGGCGCTGCGGCAAGCTTCCCCAGGCCATCTTCACCCCCGCGACCAAAGCCGAGTCCGGTCACGACGAGAACATCACTTTCGAGCAGGCGGTGGAAATCATCGGGCAAGAGGATGCCGAGAAACTGCGCGACTTAACGCTCGATATCTATGACCGCGCTTCGGCTAAGGCCATCGGCTGCGGGGTCGTGATCGCCGACACCAAGCTTGAGTTCGGCCGGCTCAATGGCGAGATCGTGCTCGGCGATGAGGTCCTAACTCCCGACTCTTCCCGCTATTGGCCTCTAGAAACCTACCAGGCCGGTCGCTCGCAAGAATCCTTCGACAAACAGTACATCCGCGAGTACCTCGAAACGCTCGACTGGGACAAAACTTACCCCGGCCCGGCCCTACCGGATGACGTTGTGGCCAACACGACGAAAAAGTACCTCGAAGCTTACGAAGTCATCACCGGCAAGAGCCTTGACGGCTAAGCCGCTTCAGCCAAGCCTGCCCAACGACAGCCGCCGCTCCCGCGGCTAAATTCAACAATGCATCGCTCAACCGCGGGCCCCGCCCTGGGGCCCACAGTTGGAGCGCTTCAGCCCCCGAGCCGACGACGAATACCCACAGCAAGCAACTCGCTTGATGACGGCCCGCGGCAGGCAGCGACAACAGCCAACCGAAGGTGAAAAACAGAAAGACGTGGTAGCCCTTCTGCAGCACCAAGTGCAAATAGCCGCCGCCTGGCCCGCCGGACCCGAAAAGCGTCGAGAACAGGGCTTCGGCAACACGCCCCGCAGCGGAAGTTTGCGAGACGACCACCAAGGCCAGCCAAAGCCAAGGCAGAGCCGCAACTATCCGGGCGCTAGGAAGCCCAGTCTTCTCGGAATTCTTCAAATAGGGTAAGTCCGCCACAAGCAAAGATCGTCTGGCCGGTAATGTAGCTGGCATCGTCGGATGCCAGAAAGGCAAATACCGACGCGACTTCTTCGGGACGGCCGGCGCGCCCGATGGGAATGTGCCGCTCGACCGCCGCGCGCGCATCGGGGTCGCCCGTCCAAGCGGCATTCATCGGCGTTTCAATGGCGCCCGGGCCCACAGCGTTCACGCGAATGCCGCGGTCGGCGTATTCCAGCGCCAGCGTGCGGGTGAGGCTGCCCAAGCCGCCTTTCGAAATCGAATAACTGGCATAACCGGGCTTCGGAATGATCTCGTGAACGCTTGTATTCATCAGGACAACTCCGCCGCCGGCGCGGGTCAGGAAGTGTGCGATCGCCGCGCGGGAACACAAGAAAGCTCCCCTGAGGTTCACGCCCAGCACCCGGTCGAAGTCCGCCATCAGCACCTCATGGCTCGGCGCTTCGGCCACAATTCCGGCGTTGTTGACCAGTATGTCCAACTGTCCGAAGCGCTCAATTACGGCCGCTGTCATGACCGCGACCTCGTCTTCTTGAGCCACGTCCGCCTGAATCGCGAAAGACTCGGCGGCAACACCGTTCTCACGGTGAGCGGTTTGGCAGACGGCAACCGTTTCCTCGGGGGCGCCGTCGTCGAAAAGGTAGTTCACCGCGACGCTGGCGCCCTCCTGGGCCATGCGAATGGCTGTCGCGCGGCCGATACCGGTACCCGCTCCTGTCACCAAAACCGTCTTACCCTTGAGTCTCATCGTGCCCCTCAGGGCAGTCTATCAGTGGCGAAAGCCGTCAATGAGACGGCGACGGTTCGGAAATTTGAGCGAGGACCCGCTAGAATCAGACCGGTGGCTTTTGGACGCACAATTTCTCTCGCCCTGCTGCTGAGCGCCGCACTCTGCGCCGCGGAAGTGAAGATCGTTTACGTTGGGCCGCCGATGCGCGACAACTCATCGGGCAAAGGCGCCTTGTTGGGGCTCCAAGAGGCGCAGTTGCAGGGAGCATTTCTGGGAGTCGAATATTCTCTCGCTCCAGCCGAGCTATCCGATCTAGCGGCCCTGCGCGGCGCCGATGCCATCCTTGTCGGCGGCACGCCGGGCCGTGTTCTGGCCGTGGCGGAGGCCGTGAGCGAGCAAGGCGTGCCCGTATTCAACATCGCAGCAACTCAGGACGCGTTGCGCACTTCCTGCGCGCCGAATCTGCTGCACACCATACCCAGCGACGCCATGCTGGCAGCAGCCGTCGCACAGTGGAAGAAGACGTCCGACGCCGGCTCGGTAAAGGCGCAAGCCTGGCACGAAGACTTCGTGAAGTTTGCGGCCCGTGATCTGAACAAACGATTTCACGAGTCCTGGGGCATCGACATGGACGACCAGTCTTGGGCGGCTTGGGCCGCGGTTCGCATCGTCGCCGACGCCGCCGTCAACCTGCCCGAAGGCACGACCGCGGAGCGCTTGGCCTACATTCGCTCTGAGATGGAATTCGACGGCCAGAAGGGCGACTACATGACGTTCCGCGACACAGGACAGTTGCGGCAACTCCTGCTGGTCGTGGTCGATGGCGAACTGGCGGGCGAGGCCCCCGTACGCGGCGTGGCCGAATCGGACGATCTCGACTCGCTCGACCCGCTGGTCTGCGCCGCCAAATAGGAGAAAAAGATGACGAAATTCCTGCCCAAAATCCTCATCCTTCTCGTCACTTTTGCGGTTGCGCTCATCGCCCGGGATCCCACCGGACGCCTATTCGTGACCAACGAAGGCGACGACACCGTCTCGGTCATCGACGCGAAGACGGGCGAGTTGGTGCAAGCGATCAATGTCGGGGGACGGCCCCGCGGCATCGGCTTCTCTCCCGATCGCACGCATGTTTACGTCGCCTTGGGCGACGACAACGCGATAGCCGTCATCGATACCGCGACCCTCGCCGTCCTTGAGAAGATTCCGGCCGGCTCCGATCCCGAAGCCTTCGCCGTCCATCCCAACGGGCACATTTATCTTTCGAACGAAGACGAGGGCGAAGCTAGCGTGCTAAACCCCGAGACCGGCGAAATTCTGGCTCAGATCAAGGTCGGCATCGAGCCCGAAGGCGTCGCAATCGGGCCCGACGGAAGCCGCGTCTACGTGACCAGCGAATCCACCAGCATGGTTCACGTCATTTCCGTTCCCGAACATGAAGTGG
>CAMPKL010000447.1 GCA_946887065.1 uncultured Bryobacterales bacterium | reverse complement strand
GACGAAGATCAACGCGGGGGCGGTTGCCGCGCTGGGGATGGCGCCGACGAACGGAGCTAGCGGCAGCGCGGCCAAGAATAAGAGGCCCGTGGTGACCGCGGCCAAACCCGTCCGGGCGCCGGCGGCGACTCCGGCCGCGCTTTCGATGTAGCTGGTGACGGTTGAGGTGCCGCATACGGCCCCGGCCATGGTGGCGGCGGCGTCAACGGTCAGCATTCTATTTAGTCGCGGAATCCGTCCCTGCTCATCCTGGAGGCCGGCTTTGTTGGCGACTGCCGCTACCGTGCCCAGCGTGTCGAAGAAGTCGACGAAGAGAAAAACGAAAACGATGTCGAGCAGGCCAATGTCCAGAGCGGCGGGAATGTCGAGTTGAAACGCGCCGGCCGTCATGTCCGCGGCCGACCAAGACAAGGGCGTCCAGGCGGAGTGGCCCGTCGCTGCCGCGGCGAGGGAAACCGCTAGGACGCCGGCGAGCACGGCGCCGGGAACGCGGCGGGCCTGCAGAGAGGCGATCAGCAATAACCCAGCGATGGCCAGCAGAGCATTGGGCGAAGACAAGTCGCCTAGACTGACCAGCGTGGCATCGTTGGGGACGATGATGCCGACGTTCCGCAAGCCGATCAACGCGAGGAACAAACCGATGCCCGCCGCGACCGCGGGGAACAGCTCCTGAGGCATGGACTCGAGGACTTTTCGGCGAAACCCGACCACCGTTAACACCAGGAAGATGGCGCCGGACAAAAATACTGCGCCCAAAGCGGTTTGCCAGGGGACGCCCATGCCGCCCACGACGCCGTACGTCAGGTAGGCATTGATCCCCATGCCTGGAGCCAGGGCGATCGGGTGCCGGGCCCACAAGCCCATGAACAAACTGCCGAAGGCGGCGGAGACACAAGTGGCGGCCATCGCCGCCTGAAAGGGAATGCCGGCGTCGGCAAGAATGGAAGGGTTGACGAAGACGATGTAGGCCATCGTCGCGAAGGTCGTCGCGCCGCCCAAGATCTCTCGCCCGAATGTGGAGCCCAGCTTGGTGAAGCCGAAGTAGTCGTCAAGAGACGCGCGGATATCGCGGCGCATCAGTCCAGCAGACCGGCGAACGCCCGCCCTGTTTCATGAGCCTCTTGTTGAGGTAATCCCACGATGCCGGCGACCACGCCCTTGCGAGGAAAGATGAACCAGGGTTCTCCATCCAGGGTTCCGAAATGGCCGCCGAAATCGGCGATGAACGCAGGCTCGGTCAAATTTCCCTTGATGTCGAAGGCCAGCATCGTGGCCTGCTCTTCGCCCGCCGCGTTGATCAAGAACAGGGTATAGGTCTTGCCGTCGCGGCTGTATTCGGCGACATTGCCAGGCGGCAAGAAATCCTTGCCGAGCACGTGGTCGGCGGCGATGGACGTCCCAACGAGCCCCTCCTTGGGGAACCGGAAGCTCTGGTCGCGCGGGGGCGGAGGCGGAGCGGGCTCGGGAGCCTGAGCCGCCTCAGGAGCTGGAGCTTGCCCACAAGCCAAGAGCAGGGTGAGGAGGAGCGCGGCGCCGAACTTCTTCATAGGTTTTCTCATCGCATCAAGGAAGCGGGCAGATTCGGCGTCTCATCCAGCAGCCGAACTTCGACGGGCGTGAGCGCCCGGTCGAAGATCGCCAACTCATCGATGAGCCCGACATAGTTTACTCCTAAGCGGATGGTCGATCGCGCAGCCTCCCAAGAATGTTCCGGGTCCGTCACGTCGAAACTCGTCGATGCTTCGCCGTTGACGTAAACGTCGACTTTACCGCCGGACGCAGCGTTGGATATCGAAACTACGACATGGAGCCAGTCGCCCGGCGGCGGAACGGCAGCGCCTTCCCCTTGAATCGCGCGGACAACGAGTTGCATCGGGTCTGGGGAGAGATCGATAGCGGCGGCGGGAGCAAAGGGATCTTCGCCGGTCAGGGCCAGGGGCGCCCCCGAGAAATCCGCGGGATGCAACCAAACGGATAAGGCCCCCGCGTCAGCCCAAGGAGCGTTGGCCGCTCCGGTATAGAAAACCGCCTGGGTCAAACCGCCCGTGAAATTGAGGGCATGCCCGGAGATGCCGGCGTCGTAGGCAAGGGCCACGTCTTGGCCCCAATACCAAGGCCCGCGTTCGCTCAGCGCGTCGTAGGAGGGCGCGGAATAAATGCGCCGATCGTCGCGGGCATAGGCGGCGTCCATACCGTCTTCATAAGAGGCATAAAACGACAGGGAAGGGGCGAGCTGATCGATCGCCTCTTGGCGGCTTTGCTGCCCGCCGCAGCCAACGAGGAGCAGGGTCAGGACGACAACGTGGGCGCGGTGCATGGGGAACAGTTTACTCGGGTACGTGACGGATTCGGAAAGTAGTGTTATTGTGAAGAGGACGAATCAAAGAGCCGCCATCCCGCGGCGGCCACGGCGCACAACAGGATCTTCATCCGATCGCGCCGGTTATATTCCAGTCTTACCTGTCGCTGTTGTATAGGTCTGAATGAGTTGGACCCCGCTTGTACGCGGCAGGTCCTGAGCGACGATCTTGTATGTCAGAAAATCTTAATGGGACGACTCCCGGTTTTGAGCGTTTTGAGCTCGACCCAGTCGTCCAACGCGGCGTGACCGCCGCGGGGTTCAAAGAACCCCGTCTTATTCAAGCGAAAACGATCCCTGCCGGTTTGGCGGGTGAAGACGTTCTCGGATTAGCGGAAACAGGAACCGGTAAAACAGCCGCGTTCGCTCTTCCGATTCTCAATCTACTGGTCAAGAACCGCCGCCCCGGGCCGCGCGCCTTGATCATCGCGCCGACTCGCGAGTTGGCGATGCAAATCGATGCCGACTTTCAAAAGCTCGGCCAGTTCGCCAAGGTCAAGACGGCGACGATCTTCGGCGGCGTATCGTCCAGCGGACAGATTAACGCGCTGAAGAAAAACCCCGACATTCTGGTCGTTTGTCCCGGCCGCCTGTTGGATCTGTATGAGCAAAGAGCGGTCGATTTGGGCCGCATCGAAGTGCTGGTACTCGATGAAGCGGATCACATGTTCGACATGGGATTCTTGCCGAGCATCCAGCGCATCATCGGCTTGCTGCCCAAGAAGCGTCAGAACTTGTTGTTCTCGGCGACAATGCCGCCGGCGATTCGCGGCTTGGCCGACAAGATTCTGCAAAAACCGGTGGTCGTCGAGTTGAACCGCTCGGCCCCGGCGTCGACCATCGAGCACGCGCTCTATATGATCCCGGCAGCGCAGAAGTTGTTGCTGCTGCGGCATGTCATCGCCGACAAGGACTTCGAGACGGCGATCGTCTTCTCGCGAACCAAGCACGGCGCTAAGCGGCTGGCGGATCAGCTCACGCGCCACGGCCACAACGCGATCGCCTTGCAGGGCAACATGTCGCAGGCGCAACGCGACCGCGCGATGAACGGCTTCCGCCGCGGAGAGTTCAAGATCCTCGTCGCGACCGATGTTGCGGCGCGCGGCATCGACGTGGCGGGAATCTCGCACGTGATTAATTTCGACGTGCCGACCACGCCCGAGAATTACACGCACCGCATCGGGCGCACCGGGCGTGCGGAATTGACCGGCAAGGCCTATACGTTTGTGGCCGGCACCGAACTGTCGGCCGTTCATGCGATCGAGAGACTGATCAAGCAAAAGATCGAACGCCGCAAGCTTCCGGTGTTGGACGAGGCGTCTTTGCCGGCGCCTCCGCCTCGGCCGAAAGTGGCCGCGGCTCCTCCGGAAGAGAAGAGAGCCGAAGGCGGCGCTCAGGAAAAGGGCCGCGTGTTCCGCAAGCGCTCGCGCAGCCGCAGACCTAGCGGCGGTTCAGGCGGACCGTCGAGCGGCGGCCAACATCGGCCCGAGTCGGGCTCTCGCCCCGCCGGCGGCGGCCGCAGACGGCCTGCCAAGAAAGCCAACTAACAACAGCCCCGCCGGAAACGGCGGGGTTTCTGCTTATTGGATGTAGCCGAGGCTGCGCAAGCGGTCGGCTTCGTCCGGCGACATCGCCTCGGGTGATGCGTCGGTAGGCAACTGGTTCTGTTGGACCATGT
>CAMPKL010000446.1 GCA_946887065.1 uncultured Bryobacterales bacterium | reverse complement strand
TTCTACCAGCAGGCTTTGCAGCGCGACCCGGACTTCTGGCCCGCCCTGCATCGTCTTGGGCTCGCGCTCGCGCAATCGGGGAGCCTCGAACAGAGCGCAAATGCGTTACAGCGGGCGCGCGAATTAGCGCCGGCGGTGGCTGTGCTCTCCAATGATCTTGGCCTGACTTATTTAAGGCAAGGCCGCTTGCAAGACGCTGTGCGTTCATTCCGTGAGGCGGCGGCCGCAGACCCTGATTCTCCCGACGCCTACAACAACCTAGGCGGCGCCCTCCATCAACAAGGCGACTTGCCCGGCGCCGAGCAGGCTTTTCGCGAAGCGATTCGACACCAACCTGATTCCGCCCCAGCTCACGATAATCTGGCAAAGTTTCTCATTGCCAATGGGGATTTTGAACAAGCCGAACACCACTTCCGCAAGTCAATTGAAGCAGACGGACGATTTGCGCCGGCGCGTCTCGACTATGGGCGTGCTTTGGCGCAGCAGAATCGGTCCTCGGAGGCGTTAGAGCAGCTAAACGTCGCCATCGATCTCGATCCGCAGTCCGCACAGGTCCATACGGCCTTGGGCGATGTACTTATGCTGCAAGGTAAAACGAGCGAGGCAACCTCCCATTATCGGCGGGCTGCCGCGCTTCGGCCCGATTATGTGGAGGCCTTGGTAGGTCTGGGAATCGCCTTGATCGAACAGCGAAAATTCGACGACGCCCGGGAGTCCTTGCAAGCCGCACTGAAGGCTAAACCTACCGAGATGGAAGCTCATTTCCATCTGGGACGCGCCTTCGCCATGCAGGGTCTGTTGGAGCAAGCAAATGTTCATCTGCGCCAAGCGGCATCCAGCTCGACGCCGGCCATCCGCCAAGCTGCATCGGAGATGATCGAATCTTTAAACCGCGGGACGCGAGCCCCATGACGATCACGCTCCGTCATTCGTAGGCTAGTGACCCGCTTTCCGCGCGACCACCACCAACTGATACGCCCACAGATCCCGCCCGGCCTTAGCCAAGGCGAAGTTAACCGCCTCCAGCATCCGCACAATCAAACCCCTCCCTAAACGCGGCAACGCCAAGTCGAAAGGGATGACCGTCGGCGTGACGCTCTCCACAACAAAGCCGCTGCGCTCCAGCAACGATTTCCAGTTGCGCCAGGCGTAGAAGTGCAGGTGAGTCCGGTCGAACAATCCCTTGTCGTCTTCCGGAAAGCGTCCCATGAGTACATTCAAGCGAACGAACCAATGCGCGCTATTGGGCAGCGAAGCGACCAGTCGCCCGTCCGGCGCCAGCGTTGCTGCGAGCCATCGAAGCGTCTCACCCGGATCGACTAGGTGTTCCAAGACATCGCCGCAGAGTGCGTGGGAGCAACCGCTTTCGAGCTCCGGCAGTTCGCGATTCAGATCGGCCTCGATAACCGCAACGTCCGGTGGCGTATGCGGCGAGACGGATCCCGGCAGCGCGACGCAGATCACGCGATAGCCGCGCTCAAGCAACGGCCGGCTCAGCAGCCCTTCGCCGTCGCCGACGTCGATAACCGCCCGCCCATCGCCCCGAGCCGGAAAGGCCTCCAACAACCGCGAATGGCTGCTGTAAGGACTGCCCTTAAACTCGTACGGACTCGGCAAAGATCCCCGGCGTTGTTCCAATGCGTCGGCGCCCGTCACGGCAACCTAGACAGGTCCCTGTTTCGAAACGGGAGCATAGCGGGTGGCCAGGCTTTCGAGACTGCGCTCGGTCCAGATGCCCGTCTGGTGCAGCTTGAACCGGAAGAGCACCCAAAGGATGGACAACCCATACCGGGCGCTATTCCAAAAAGAGATCGAAGAGGCTTCCGCGAAATAGCGCGTCGGAACCGGGATATCGCGAATGCGCAACTTCGCTTGGACAAACTGCGTGATGATTTCTTGATCGAAGATGAACTGATCTGAATTCATCTCGAAACTCACGGCTTCCAACGCCTCGCGGCTGTACGCCCTGTACCCGGTGTGATACTCGGAAAGCTCAAGGCCATAGGCCACATTCTGCAGCTTCGTAAGGAAACGATTTCCCACGTACTTCCACCGCGGCATGCCCTGTTTGACCGGGCTAATGCCCATAAGTCTTGAACCCAACACCACATCCGCCTCGCCGTTCTGGATCGGCGCGATCATCTCGGGCAAAAGCGTCGGATCGTACTGATAGTCCGGATGCAGCATGACGACAATATCAGCGCCCGATTTGAGCGCTTCGCGATAGCAGGTCTTCTGATTCGCGCCGTAGCCGTAATTCCGCGTGTGGAGGAAGACCTGCAGCCCCAGTTCGCGTGCCACTTGAAGCGTCTCATCGGAACTCGCGTCGTCGACGAGAATCACGGCATCGACTAGGTCGTTCGGCAGATCGGCGTAAGTCAGCCGGAGCGTCCGAGCGGCGTTGTAAGCCGGCATGACTACGATGACCTTCGGCTTCGTGCGAACTTGGCCCATTGTCCTTATTCCTAGGCCATTCCCCGCAGGATGCCTACGGGGTGCTGCCCTTAAGAGGCGTCGGCGAGGCCCCTAGGTCCCCGTCCGAAGCGACTGCCTCAAATCTGATCGCTATCATACCTCGCCCCACGTCAATCGGCTCTGCCTGATAACGGTTGCCGAAGCGCTTAGCCACCCAATCCGTGAGCCGCTGCTCGTAGTTTGCACTCGGCGGTCCGGCGGCGCATCGACAAGAAAAGTAGTAAAAGACGGCGTGTCCCTCGATCGCCAGCGGTATGGTTCGCTCGAAGTATTCCTCCCTCGCCTCCAAATCCCAGTTGTAAGTAAGCGGAACCAGATTCCATGTCGGCGCCCGCTGCCCCGGAGAGCGCAGGGGCGACGTCAACGCGGGTGAAGCTTCGCGTCCATACGCCCATTGGTCGTCTTCAATAAACCCGGATCGAAACAATATCGGCGCCGAGGGATCGTCCCGCAATCGGCGGTCCATCTCCACCGCCGCGGCGCGCCAATTCGAGATTCCTGGGCGCGTGAACACGCCGGTATACCCGAACCCGATCGATAGTATCAGCGCAGTGATGATCGCCCATCCAGTCCAACCGAGATAGGTCCGTCGAGTCGGCAGAAGCGCCATGGCAACGCCGGCCAAGACGCACGCTGCGACGAGCCCTCCCGCCAAGTACCGCGCAACCAGCAAATTCGTTCCCAGGTGTGCCATGGCAAGCAGCGTCAGCGGCGGCGCCGCGGCAGCCGAGAACAACAGCGTCAGGGAACCCTCAAGTCGCGGCCGCCGGACCAGGAAGGCGCCCGCGGCTAGGCCGCTCCCGATCAGCGCGGCGGCCGGCACGAACGGAAGGAACATTCCGTTGTAGTTAATTTGGGGAATCCAAAGGAGCTCGCTGCGCCGGCTCCACAACGCCAGGACTTGCGGAAACAACGGCGCCGCGAACAAGGCCATCGCCGCCACGTCAACAAAGAAACTCTTCAACGCGTAGCGTCTGCGCAATGCGGGCGTGACCAGGTAGGCGGCGCCTATCCCCAACAACTCCAGTCCCCACAGATAATGGGCGGCGATAACCCCAACGCCGCCGGCGATGAACCACATCCGGCCGGCGATCCCGCCGTCCAGCGCGGCTCTGATAAACCCATACAAGGCAATCGCCGCGAATAAGATCGCCAGACTATAGGGCCGAGCGCCCGCGGAGAACTGGATCACAGTCGGAGTCAACCAAAATACGCTCGCCGCAAACAGGCCGGCCCGATGCCCGTGGAGCAACTGCCCCGTCCGGTAGACAACTATGGCCGCAGCCGCGGTCAGCAGCAACGAAGGTAACCGAAGGACGACTTCCGACTCTCCCAGGACATTCACAAAAGCCCAGACGATGAGGTAGTAGAACGGGCTCTGACCGTGAAAGTTGATGCTCCGGTCAACCGCCGTTGAGAAGCCGCCCTCGATGGCCCACAGCGTCCCGAATTCATCGAGATCCAAGCTGTCGGAGAAACCAACGAGCCGCAGAGCCACTCCGACTACGGCAACGGCCGCCGCAATCCGCCGCTGAACCGGCGTCCATTCCTCTGACGGTTCGGCCGTATAC
>CAMPKL010000445.1 GCA_946887065.1 uncultured Bryobacterales bacterium | reverse complement strand
ACTTTTGTGCGCTTGTATGAGCGCGGGCTGCTGTATCGCGGCGAGTACATGATCAATTGGGATCCGGGCACGCTGACGGCGCTGTCGGATCTCGAAGTCGTTTACGAGCAGCAGAAAGGTCACCTGTGGCACATGCGCTATCCGGTGACGGGCACGCATGAATACATTGTGGTGGCGACGACGCGTCCGGAGACGATGCTCGGCGATACGGCGGTCGCGGTGCATCCGGACGACGAGCGCTACCAGCATCTGAAGGGCAAGACGATTACATTGCCGCTGGTGGGCCGTGAGTTGCGTGTGATCTTCGATGACTTCGTCGACCCGGCATTCGGTACGGGCATTGTGAAGATCACGCCCGCGCACGACCCGAACGATTTCGCCGCGGGACAGAAGCATAGGCTTGAGATCATCAACATTTTCGACATCGAGGCGAAGATCAACGAGAACGGCGGCAAATACGAGGGTCTGGACCGCTACGAGGCGCGCAAGCGGATCGTGGCGGACCTTGAGGACCTGGGGCTGATCGACAAGGTCGAGGACTACGTCAACAACGTGGGCAAGAGCCAACGCTCCGGACTAGCGGTGGAGCCGCGCGTCTCCACGCAGTGGTTCGTGCGGACGAAGACGCTAGCGGAGCCGTCCGTCACAGCCGTTGAATCGGGCGAGATGGAGATCATGCCCGAGCAATGGCGGCGCAACTACTTCGAGTGGATGCACAACATCCGCGACTGGTGCGTTTCGCGGCAGTTGTGGTGGGGGCACCGCATTCCGGCTTGGTACACGGAAGACGGCGAAATGTTCGTCGCTCGCTCGGAAGAGGAAGCGAAGGAGAAAGCGGGTGGACGGCCGTTGAAGCAAGACGACGACGTGTTGGACACGTGGTTTAGCTCGGGCTTGTGGCCTTTCTCGACGATGGGTTGGCCGGACGAAACGGCTGACCTGAAGGCGTTTTATCCCAATTCGCTGCTGATTACGGGCTTCGATATTTTGTTCTTCTGGGTGGCGCGAATGACGATGCTGGGCATCGGCATGATGGGCGAGGCGCCGTTCAAGAAAGTCCTTATCCACGGACTGGTGCGCGACGCCGACAAGCAGAAAATGTCGAAGACGAAGGGCAACGTCATCGATCCGATCGAGATGACCGAGAAGTACGGCACGGATGCTGTGCGCTTCGCGCTGGTCGCCTCGGCAGGCCAAGGTTCGGACGTGGTGCTGAGCGAAGAGCGCATCGCGGGTTATGCGACGTTCGCCAACAAAGTTTGGAACGCGATGCGCTTCGTCTTCATAAGTTTGGAGAAGGCCGGCGCGGAGCCCTGGACGCCGGAGAATCTGGATGATTTTGAGCCGTTGCCTTCGGACGCGACGGGCGCAGTTCCGCTAGCCGACCGCTGGATTTTCTCGCGCCTGGATGCGGTCTCGGCTGAAGTCAACCAGAGCATAGAAAAGTTCCGCTATCACGAGGCGGCGAGCCAGTTGTATCAGTTCTTCTGGAAGGAATTTTGCGATTGGTATATCGAACTGAAGAAGCTCGACTTCAAAGACGATACCGGACTGACGAATGAGTGGAAGAACATGCTTGCGGCAACGGAGCGGGCCCTGCGCTTGCTGCATCCGGTTGCGCCGTTTATTACCGAAGAGTTGTGGCAGAGGCTGACGGTGCATACGCCGGCGCGCCCGAAGTCGCTGGCGTTGGCTAGCTATCCGCGGGCGAAGGCAGGACGGCGTGACGCGGCGGCGGAGCGCCAGGTGGATGTGCTGCAAGAGGTAACGACGGGCGTCCGCAACTTGCGCGCGGAGATGAATATTCCGCCGCGCAATCCGCTAGCCGGCGTTTTGTATTCGCCGAGTCCGGAAGTGCGCGCCGTGGCTTCGAAGCAAGCCGAAGCGTTGGAGCGGCTGGCTTGCGTCACTCTGTCGGCGGTGGCGGGGCATTGTCCTGAAGGCAAGGCGACGCACCACACGACGGAGTTCGACTTGGAGATTGAGCTGCCGGAAGAGCATAAGAACGCGCTGAAGGTGAAATTAGCCAAGCAGTTGGAGTCGCTGGAGAAGGCGGCGGCCGGAGCGCGCAAGCAGCTTGGCAACGAGGCTTTCTTGGCCAAGGCGCCGGAAGACGTCGTGGCGGGGATTAAAGAGAAGCTCGCGGATTACGAGTCGCAGATTGAAAGGATCAAGAGCACGTTGGAGGGGTAGAGGGTAATGGGTCGGCTGGTTGAATCGCCTAGGCGTCAGAGGCGGGCCTGATGCCAGAATTGCCAGAGGGGTGGTTCGCCGCTGGCGGTGTGCTGACTGGCTTCGTCGCCAAAAGCCTAGCCGACTTATTGCAGCACCGATTCGTTAGCGAGCGTGAGCGCGCAGCAAGAGAAGCGGCTGCCAAATCTCAGATGCAGGAAAGGAGGGATGCTTTTCAGCGGCAGACTCTTCTCGCCTTGCAGGAAGCATTGATGGATCTCGCTCGTACTGAAGGATCCATGCAAACCCACGACGTCAGGGCCTTTCGCGAGACGAACCAGTGGCACAAGAACCGTTACGGTGAAGAGTTGTCTGAGCAGAATCGCATAGCGAATGCCCTTATCTCGAAGCTGGTTGTTCGGGTCAGGGATGATCGCGTGCGTCAACAAGTGCAACTCTTTAGAGACAATGCCTTCCGCGTTTTCTCTTCCTCTTCGCTATCGGAAAGTGAGCAGGCGTTGACAAAGATGGGTGCCGAGTTAGAAGCGGCAAATCAGCGAATTGGTGAAATCCTACGGACGTTGGACGAGCACTACGCGGAATAGATGCCGGAGGGACTGAATCGGCTCGGGGAACTAGCCGTTACAGACGAGGGGCAGCGTTTGCCCTCGCCGTATTCGGCCAGGTCGGGGCCTTGCCCTCAATGTCGATCGGGATTGTAGAGATTGTTCTTGACGCCCGGGTTGAATCACCTTAATCTTGATCGGAAAGGAGGAGATTCGTATGCCGTACTCACCCGACAGCAGTTTCCCAGTCCCTCCCGCGCTTCCCCGCCCAGATCGCGGTTGTTGTTGTTGACGCCGCTGCCGGTCGCGGCAGTAAGCCGCGGACGCTTTCCAATTTCACGTTTAACCCGCCGGACCTATAGGCTCCGGCGCTGGTCCAGCTTATAGCTGCCGTTGAACCCAGCGTTCTGCCGGGTTGTTTTCGGAACGGCCCCGGCTGTTCTGTACGAAGCGGAGGTCAACCGACGTGGGGAGGTGGAATATGTCTCAGACGAGGTTCAACACGATTCGATTTGGCGCGGCAGCCCTGCTGGTTGCGCTCTTGTGGGGGCAGGCGGCTCTGGCTCAAACGAGTGAGAGCGCAATTGAGGGGAAGATATCGGACCCTGCGGGAGCAGGCGTCCCGGAAGCGGCGGTGCTGATCATCAACGAAGCGACCGGCGCGAGCGTCGAAGCTTTGTCGGACGAGGCCGGAGGCTTTCGCGTGGGACCGCTGAGCCCTGGCGTGTACCAGGTGGAAGTGGTCAAAGAAGGCTTCGAGAGCGAGACGCTAAGCGGGCTGCCCGTGTCAGCCGGCCAAGCCGCCACAGCCGATTTCAAGTTGACGATTCAAACGTTGCCGCAGGTTTTTGAGGAAGTCGTCGTGACCGCCCGGCGGGTGGAAGAGGAAGTCCAGGAGGTTCCGATTCCGGTGTCGGTGCTTCAGGGGGAAGTAATCGAGAAGGCGGGGGCGTTTAATGTCAACCGGATCAAGGAACTGATCCCGACAGTGCAGTTCTATTCGTCCAATCCACGCAACTCGTCGGTCAATATCCGCGGCTTGGGCGCTCCATTCGGCTTGACCAATGACGGCATCGAGCCGGGCGTCGGTTTCTACGTGGACGGTGTCTTCTTTTCCCGGCCCGCCGCCGCGACGCTTGATTTTCCCGACGTGGAGCGTATCGAAGTGTTGCGCGGTCCTCAGGGGACGCTGTTCGGCAAGAACACGACGGCGGGAGCGATCAACATTACCACGCGCAGGCCGACCTTCACTCCGGAAACGAACTTCGAGTTGAGCTACGGCAATCTGGGATTTCTGCAGGCGAAGGGATCGTTCTCTGGTCCCC
>CAMPKL010000444.1 GCA_946887065.1 uncultured Bryobacterales bacterium | reverse complement strand
CTGCCGTCGATCCTTCAAAAAGTCGTCTAATGCCCTCCGAGCGCAATCGTCTGATCGAGGGCATGCTGGCCCATTACCCGTTCGTGCTGAAGAATTTCCGTACCTACTTCAGCAACATCTACCGCCGCAAGATCCTGCGAACCAACGTCGTCACGCCCTACTCGGCCATCTTCTACGCCACGCACAAGTGCAACCTCGACTGCACTTACTGCACGCAGAAAAATCCCGAAGTCTTCTCCGAAGAACTCGACACTGAACGCACCATCGAGATCTTTCGCCGCATTCGCAAAGACGTCGATACGTTGCTCATCACCGGCGGCGAATGCCTCATGCGCAAGGACATCGAAGAGCTCATCCGCGCCGCCAAACGCGACTGCGGTTTCCGCTCCGTCGTCATGGTCACCAACGGCGTCTTGCTCGATAAACGCCAACCCATCTTCGATCACTTGAACGGCCTGATCGTCAGTCTCGACGCCATCACTCACGATCCGTCAGAGCCCATGTCGAAATCGGCGCAGATTCCCAAGGTTCTTGCGAATCTCGACATAGCCAAGCAAAAACTTCCGCCCGGCGCGATCACGCTCAGTTGCGTGCTGGAGCTTTGGAACCTCGACGAAGCCGAAAAGATTCTCGACTATTGCCGTCAACACGACTTCCAGTTCTCCGTGCAGTCGGCCCAGAACAACGGCAAGCACCCCAACTTCACTTACCTCAAAGACGCCCGCTACCAAGCCTTCGTCGACAAATTGATCGACATGCGCAAGTCGGGCGCGGCCCGCATCAACGGCACGCCCAAGCTGCTTCAAACCCTGCTGCGCTTTGAGGAGTTCAAGTGCTACCCGACGATGTTCCCGCGCGTGTACCCCAACGGCGACGTCTTCTACCCCTGCGAAGTTCTGCGCAAAATCGCCGGCAACATCCTCGAAGACGGCTCCATCTCCGCCTGCTTCAAGCGCGGCAAAAAACTCTACGGCGAAACCCCCGCCTGCAAAAACAACTGCTTCCTCTTCGGCAACGTCCTCTCCTCCTACTACGTGGAAGACTTCTGGGGCCTAGCCGGCGACACCGTCCGCCGCGGGTAGTCGCTCAGGTCCGCGAAACGACCGCCAAGGACCGCACGACGGCCATGAATGAAACCAGCCGCAGCGCGCGCCTTCTTCACAACCAGGCGCCCGTCAGGGCGCAACCAACAACTTTTTTCAAACTTTCTTTCCTAATGCCTACAACAACTTACGCCGCGCAGGGACTAAAAAACTATTGACACGGGATGCTACAACGGAATCAGAAGATCCTTGGCTGGACCGAGCACGGCCAGGCGCCCCGCTAGGGGAGAAATTGCGCCTCGAACTTCATCCCGTCATCGATTCGCCTTGACAAAGCCCATCTGCCATGATTTCCTTCAGGCGGCGACTCTTTCCGCTTCGGTCGCCTGAGGAACAAATCATGAGCACCCCCAAGCCCTCACGCCGCGCCCTGCTGATCGGATCCGCCTCGGCCTGGTTCGCCGCCCATTACGCCGACATTCTCCCCGCCCAAGACCACGTCCAGGCCGCCGGGGCAGAACGCGGCTTCGCCTTCTTCACGCCCGAGCAAGCGGCGGAAGTCGAAGCGATGGCCGCGCAGATCATTCCCACCGACGCCACGCCCGGCGCGCGCGAAGCCCGCGTCATCCAGTTCATTGATCGCGCACTGGTCACCTTCGACAGCGGAAACCAATCGGCCTACGCCGATGGCCTCAAGGAACTCTCCGCTCAAACCGCGAAGCGCTTCCTCGGCCAAACCAAATTTTCCGCGCTCACCGCCGCGCAGCAGATCGAGTTGCTCAAGGCCATCGAAGAAACGCCGTTCTTCAATGTCGTGCGCACCCACACCGTCACCGGCTTTTTCGCCAGCCCTGTTCACGGCGGCAACCACGACAAAGTCGGCTGGGAGCTGATCGGCTACGATGACTCGCTCGACCACTCCCCGCCTTTCGGCTACTACGACGCCTTGCCTGAATCCCAACGCTAAACCGGAGACGACGCCATGCAAACCTACACGCCAAACACCGAAGTGGATTTCATCGTCATCGGCTCCGGAGCCGCCGGCGGCATCATGGCCAAGCAACTCTCCGTCGCCGGTTTCTCCGTCGTCGTGCTGGAGCAAGGCGGCTGGGGCAAGTACGGGCACGAGCAAGACTACACCAAGGACGAACTGCTCAACGACAACCCCGCGCCTGAAGATCGCCTCATGAGCGATCGCTCGCGCCAACCAAATACCTTCCGCCGTACGGACAAGGACCAGGCCAAGCCCGGAAGCCACGGCTACGGCTGCGTCGTCGGCGGCGGTACCGTCACCTACGGCGGCAGCAGTTGGCGCCACCTGCCTTACGAGTTCAACGAAGCGAGCCACGTCGGCACGATCGCCGGCACGGGCCTCGCCGACTGGCCGATTTCCTACGACGAGCTCGAACCCTACTACACCAAGGCCGAGTGGGAAATGGGCATCTCCGGCCAGCGCCTGAATACGCCTTTCCTCGCGCCGATGTCGAAAGATTACCCCGTGCCTCCGGTACCCGAGAAATCTTCCGGCGCCGCGTTCAAAATCGCCGCCAAGAAGCTCGGTCTAACCGTCGTCCCCGGCCCGCTCGCCATCATCACCCGCGGCTACATGGGCCGTGCGGCCTGCACCAACTGTGGCGCGTGCTCGGGCTATGGTTGCCACGTCCGGGCACGCTCCAGTTCCGCCGTCACCATGCTGCCCATCGCCGTTGCGACAGGCAAATGCGAGATTCGCCCCAACAGTTACGTCCGCGAAATCACCGTTGACGATCGCGGGCGCGTGACCGGCGCCACCTATTTCGACAGCCAGAAACGCGAAGTCACCCAGAAAGCAAAGGCGGTCATACTCTCCGCCAACGCCTCGGAATCCGCGCGCCTATTGTTGCTGTCCAAGTCCTCGCGCTTCCCCAACGGCCTGGCCAACTCCAGCGGCGTCGTCGGACGCTATCTCATGCTCGGCAACGGCGCCGGCGCCAGCGGCTTGCTTGAGCATCCGCTCAACGATTACAAGGGCGTCGTCTCCGGAACCGGCATCGTCGACTACGTGCCCTCCGATCCTGCCCGCGGATTCTACGGCGGCGGCCGCATGACCTCGCGGGGTTTCGACGACCCCATCAGTTACGGCCTGCGCGGGCTCATGCCCGGCGCGCCGCGCTGGGGCGCCGGCTACAAGCAGGCCCTACGCGAGCAAGCGCAACATAAGATCGCGGTCTCTTGCTTCGTCACCCAACTGCCCCTCGAGACCAACCGCGTCGACCTCGACCCCGAACTCAAGGACGACTGGGGTCTCCCAGCGATGCGTATCACGTCCCAAAGCCATCCTGACGACATCAGGAACCTGGAATTCTTCCGTCAGAAGTCCATCGAAGTGCTCGAAGCGGCCGGCGCCAAGAACATCGTCGCGCCCGCGGTCCGCGATAGCACAGGCGGCGCCCACAATCGCGGGACATGCCGCATGGGTAATGATGCGAAAACCTCCGTTGTCGACAAGTTCCACCGCGCTCACGACGTACCGAACTTGTTCGTCGTCGACGGCAGCAACCTGGTCACCGGAGGCCGCAACCACCCGACCATGACGATTCAAGCCCTAGCCTTCCGCGCCGCCGACCATCTGGTTCGCTCCGCCAAGAAGGGCGACCTCACGAGCGGCGGTTAGCCTCGAACGTGCCGTCCTCGCGGCGGCGCGTTTATTGACCCGGCCGGATGGTTCTACTCGCTGCGCAACGCCTGCGTCGGCGAAACCCTGGCTCCCCTGCGGGCCGGACCGTAGCTCGCCGCCAACGCCGTCAGCAACAATCCAACGGCAACAAACCCAAAGCTCGCCAGGTCATTCGGCTGGATCACCACCAACAACGCCCCCACCACGGGCGTCGCCAATCCCGCCGCAAGCAGCCCAATCGCCAGCCCGACACCGGTAATCAGCAGCCCCTCGCGAAGCAGCATCCGCAAGATCGATCCGGGCGTCGCGCCCAGGGCCGTCCGCACGCCGATCTCCGGCACGCGCCGCGCCGCGCCGAACGAAACGACTCCGTAG
>CAMPKL010000443.1 GCA_946887065.1 uncultured Bryobacterales bacterium | reverse complement strand
AAATTCGGCGCCGTCATGTCGACGTGCAACGACGCCAGCGTCGAAATTTCGCTCTGCGGATTGTGCGGCGCGAACTCGACCCGGTAGGCCTCGGCGATAGCGGCAATCTTCTTCATCTCAAGGATGCCGCCGCAGTGCACCACGTCCGGCTGAATGTAGTCGACCAGATGCCGAGAACAGATCTCCGAAAAGCCGTACTTGGTAAACAATCGCTCGCCGGTGGCGATCGGAATGCGCGTCTTCGAACGCAACAACTCCAGTTCCCCAATGTCCTCGATCTGCGTCGCCTCTTCAACGAAATAAACGTTGTAGGGCTCCGCCTGCATGCAGAAGGACGCAGCCATCGTAGGCGTCGCCTTGCCGTGTACGTCGATGAGGATGGAAAAGTCGTCGCCGACGGCCTCACGTACCGCCCGCAGATTTCTGATGCCTTCCGTCACCGACATCACCGGATCGATAACGTCGTCGTGCGTGGTCAGGAAGCCGCCCTTGCCCGCCGTCCAGCCTTCGTTCTTGGCCTTCAACCACGCCTGGCCATAGGCTTCGGGCGTCCGGCCGTCGCCCGGGTGGACGTACATGCGCGCCTTGTCGCGAGCCTTGCCGCCAATCAGCTTGTAGATCGGCTGGCCGAGCGCTTGGCCCATGATGTCCCACAGCGCGATCTCCACGGCAGAGATAGCCGAGTTGAGAATCGGACCGCCGCGCCAACGAGGCCAACGATACATGGCCTGCCAGTGCATCTCGATGTCCGACGGATTCCTGCCGACCAGATAGCGATGATGCTCGTCGATCGCCGTCTTCACCGTGGCCTCCTTCGAGGTCACCGAGCCTTCCCCGACGCCGATGATTCCCTGGTTGGTATAGATCTTGCAGAAAACGTAGTTCTTGCTCGCCGAGTGGTTGACGATCCAACTCTTCAGGTCCGCAATTTCTAAATTGAGCGGCTTGGCCTTCTCGCGGGCTTGGGCCAGCAAGCCTTCGGCGCCGGTGAGGCCGACGATACCCACCGCCGCGGACTGTCCGGCAAAATGCAAGAAATCCCGTCGTGAGAACTTGGGATCGCGAAGGTCGGCGTCACAGATCATAGCTCCGCATTATATGCCCGCCCGCCAGGCGGACGTTGCGCGGAAGCCCTGTCCTTTTTCGGCTAGGCGTTTTTCAGACGCTCAAACGCCTGCGGCCACTGCGAACGCTGCAACGTCTCCATCAGCGACGCCAGTCCAGTCAGGAAATGCTCACAGGCTGCGTCGTCGTAGCTCCGTGCCTGCGAGGCCGCTGTCAAGAAAAGATCCTTAAGCCGCTCAGAAGCAGCCAAGTCAAGTTGCCCTAAATCCAAGTCCCGATCTACTTCCCCGTCGCCCATTCGGTTCTCGCCCTCCCCAGAACGTGGATGCCGTCCGCCCTGTGATTGTTTCGCGGCTCCCGGACGGCAACTATAGGCGCCTCACCCTAAACCGGCTTTAGCTGCCCCCTAGTTCTTTTCCTAGTGTCTGGCGACTGGTCCGCAGGCGACAAAACCAATGCCGCTCTTTGGCTTTTCCATCCGCCGCGCCTGGGCTGGCGCGGCGGCGGCCAAAACACTAACCGGGGAAACGGGTCCTTCGGTGGTATTAAAAACCACCACATAGGCGTGGTGTTATCGCTACCGGCCCACAAAATCAATCAAGCCGCTCCTGTTCCCGCAACATTTATGGAACTTTATTAAGCCTCCTTACCGTAATCTAAAGAGGGGTACGCCACGTTTTGATGCGTTTGTTCCGGTACAGAGCAAACGCACGTTTTAGCGTGTCCTCAAGGGGTTAAGGGTTATGTCACGTACTTTTGTAGCCGCATTGGCGCTGGCGCTTTTTTGCGTCGTGCCAATGAGCTATTCGCAAGCTTTTTCTCAGGTTACCGGCTCGGTGGCGGACGCCACCGGAGCTAGCGTGCCTGCCGCGCAGGTGACTGCGTCCAATCAAGAGACCGGCGTGGAGCGATCCGCCGAGACGAACGAGGGCGGTGGATACACCATTCCGTTCCTCGCGCCCGGCACGTACTCCATCGTGGTCAACAAAGAAGGTTTTCGCGCTGCCTTGCGTGAGAATGTTCGCCTAGAAGTCAACCAAATCGCCCGGCTCGATTTCAGCCTGGAAGTCGGCGCGGTCAGCGAGACCGTCGAGGTGACCGGCTCCGCGCCGGCCCTGGAGTCCGATTCGTCCAGCATCGGTCAAGTCATCGAACAAAAAGCCATCGTCGACCTGCCGCTCAACGGCCGTAACTTCGTCCAGTTGGCCATTTTGGGTCCGGGCGTCACCGGCGTCGGTTTCGGCGTTGGCGGCACGATCATGAGCGGTACGCGTCCCGACGACTTGCGCCCGGGCAGCGAGCTGTTCTCGAACGGCAACCGCGAGGGTTCCAACAACTTCCTGTTTGACGGCGTCGACAATAACGAGCGCCTGACGCTGGCCATCACGCTGCGTCCTTCCGTTGAGGCCGTTCGCGAGTTCAAGATTCAGACCAGCCTGTTCTCGGCCGAGCAGGGCCGCAACGCCGGCGCAACCGTCAACGTGATCTCCAAGTCGGGATCGAACGACTGGCACGGAAGCCTCTACGAGTTCCTGCGCAACGAAAAGTTGGACGCCAATCAGTATTTCGCCAACCCCAAAGACAAGAAGCCCAGCTTCCGCCAGAACCAGTTCGGCGGCAGCATCGGCGGCAAGATCATCGAGAACAAACTGTTCTTCTTCGGCAACTACGAGGGATTCCGCAAGAGCCAAGAGAACGCTCGCCTCCTCACCGTTCCGACCATGGCGATGCGCAATGGCGATTTTTCCGCCGTGCGCGACATCTTCGACCCAAATACGACCGTGGCTGATGCGACCACAACGAGCAAGTTCAGAAACGACCCATTTGCGAATCGCATGATTCCCGAGTCGCGCTTCGACACCGTGACCAGCCGCTTGGCCGACGCCTACCCGGCGCCGACCGCATCGGGTCTCGTCAACAACCTCACCGTCGCGCCGAAGGACCTTCAACGTTGGAACCAGGGAGACGTCCGCGTCGACTTCAACGCCAACGAGAAGAACCTCTTCTTCGGGCGCTTCTCGCAGCAGGACACGATAAGCACGAAGCCGTCGACCTTCGCCCCGACGACCGTGGCGGGAATGACGACGCCGGTATCGCTCGGCAACGAAGACACTTTCGCCGGCGACTCCACCCTGAAGGCCTACAATTCCGTGTTCAGTTGGATTCGCACGTTCTCTCCGACTTGGGTGTTGGAGGCTAGACTCGGCTTCAACCGCTTCGACCTGAACTTCACCCAAGAAGGCGCCACCGAAGGCGCCAAACTCGGCGAAGAACTGGGCGTCATCAACTCCAACCAGGGTCCGATGTCGGATGGCATTCCGATCTTCTCGCCCGGCGGCTACGCAGGCATCGGGCAGACGCGTTCCTTGCCGATCATCCGCACCGAGAACACCTACAATCCGAACTTCAGCCTCACGAATTCGCGCGGAAACCATACCTTCAAGTACGGCTTCTCGTGGAACAACCGTTTGCTGCGCCAGTTCCAAACCAACCGCGGCAACGGCCGGTTCAACTTCTCGACTCAGTTCAGCCGCAACCACAACAGCGCGAACACCACCGGCGACGGCATGGCTAGCTTCTTGTTGGGCGCCGCTTCCACCATCGAGCAGGACTTTACGCTCGTATTCCCCAAGATCCAAGTCAACGAGTACAGCTACTTCCTGCAAGACGACTGGAAGGTTAGCGACCGGTTGACGTTGAACCTCGGGCTGCGCTACGAGTACGATACGCCGACGACCGAAAAAGACGACCAGTGGACCAACTTCGACGTCACCACCGGCAAGCTGTTGATCGCCGGCTTCAACACTGACTCTAGAACGGGCGTTGATCCGGATCGCAACAACTTCGCGCCCCGCATCGGCTTCGCCTATCGCGTGCGTCCGGGAACCGTCTTGCGTGGCGGTTACGGCATTTTCTACAACCAAAACGGCAGCGAAGGCGTCGTCATGCGCCGTCACCGTCAATTGCCTTTTGGACCGATCAACCAGGTCATCATCAACCAGTTCGATCCGAATCCGCGCAGAGTGCAGCAG
>CAMPKL010000442.1 GCA_946887065.1 uncultured Bryobacterales bacterium | reverse complement strand
CGCAGGTGCTGAGGCAGGCGAGCACGACTGCGGCGAAAAACTCGGTGCTGGTCGGTGAACAGATCCGCTTGTTGGTGCAGCCGAACGCCCCACAAAACGCCATCCGAAACGCCGTCTCGCCAACCTCGCTCCAGGAAGTCCGCCAACACCTGGCCGACGATGTGGTCTTCGTTGTCTCCCGCCAAATAGAGATGGGCCAGAAAATTCACTGGGCAAGAGCGGCGGGCGGAATCGGATCCGGAGGTTTCGACACTAGCCCCTTATACGCCTCGTCAATCGATACGTTGTTCGCTTCCAGGGTGCGTCCCAGGACTCGCTCAAACTCGTTGCGGGCGGCCTCATAGGAACTCAGCGAATTAATTTCGGTCGTGCGCGCGGCCGATAGATCACGCTGGGTTTGGATGATCTGGAAGATCGTCGATTGGCCCAGTCCGAATCGCTTCTCCTCCGCCTCGACCATCTGTTGCCGCAACTCGCGTGCCTCCATGGAGATCTGATAGGTTTCACGAGCCTGCGTGAGATTGGCCAAGGCCCGGGCAACCTCCAGCTTGATGGCGTTCTCCTGCTGGCGGAGTTGGATATCCGAGCGCCGGCGGCGCAACGTTTCGCGCGTCATGTCGGCTTGCGCTTGGCGGTTTCTTAAGGGAATGTTGAGTTGAAACTGGATTCCGTAGTCTGGGAAATTGCGGCGCGCGATTTGACCCCAAGCCGTGCCCAGACCGCCGATAAAGAATTCGCTCGGGGGCTCCGCGCCCGGTAAGGGCTCGACATTGGGATTGATGATGCCCGCCAGCGCGTTGTTCGTCCCAAACGCGGTCAGGTCAATAGACGGCTTGAGCGCGTTTTTGATGCCTCGTAAATTGATGTCCGAGTTTTCGAGATTGATCCGCGCACGCTCAATCGAGACGCGTTCCCGCAAGGCCTCCATGACGAGATCCTGCACCGGCGCCACAGCCTCCTGGGCCGGCACTGCAATCGAGTCGACCGGAACGATCGAGACGCCGGCCAGCGTGCTGCTGGTCGGGCCATGCTTGGACAATGCATTCTTGAGGATTTCTTCCTGCTCGTGCACCGCCCGCTCCGCCTCAACCATTTGCTGCCGATAGGTCGTGGCTTCCGCCTGGCTGCGCGTCACTTCAATACGCGCCTGCAGTCCCAACTCGGCCTGCCTCCCGGTCTGCGTGACCAGCCGGTCCGCCAACTCGACGTCCAAACGCCTCGCATCGGCGATGCGCCGATAGGTTACGAGATCCCAGTAGAGCTGCTCAACGCGAGAAACCGTCGTGATGACCTGATCGCGAAAGTTCAAATCCTCAACGGCTTGGTTGTTCCTGGCGATACGAATGTTGCGGTTGTTGATGGCGCGTCCGAAGCCCTGCGTCAGGCGCTGCGTCAGCGAGAAGGTCAAATCTGATGTGAGCGTCGGATTGAAGTTGTTGCGGATGTTGTTGTTCTTTTGGCGAAACGCCGAGTAACGCGCGCCGAAAGTCGTGCCGGTGACAAAGCCCTGCTGGAAGTTCACCGAAGAGGTCGCCGAGTTCGAGACCAGCGTGTTCGTGCCGGTCACCGAGCTGGTGATCTGGGGAATGCTGGTATGGAACAGCCCAAAGTTCGCGTTGAGTTGCGGGTCGAGATTAATCGTTTGCGTGCCGAAGAACGACGCCGCGCTGCCGGCCTGTCCGCCCGAATCGATCTGAGCGCTGGCGCCTTGGTTGATTCCCGTGGCCTGCCCGCTGGGCCCAGATGCAAACCCGCCTCCTCCTCCGCCCCTGGCTGAGGACGCCGTCGAGAGAGTCGAGATCTGCGTCTGGACGCCGCTCAAATTAGCGCCCGCTCGGGCGCGTAACAAATCCGTTTCGGCCTCCAACGGCGAGAACCGGGCCACGGCGATGTCGAGGTTATTCTCGAGAGCCAAGGCCAGCGCATCCGCCAACGACAAGTACAGCGAGCCGCCGCGAATTAGCTGGTCCAGCCGCGCCGAATCCGTCAGGTTCGCCTCGGGGACTGAACGTGCCCGATAGATGCCCAAGTTCCAAAATGAACCATTGCTCCAGGAATAGTCCAAGGCGGGATCGGCCGTTTGCGCCGGCAAAGGCGCGAGGGCGCAGAAGGCTGCTAGAGCTAGAACGAGGGCGCGATTCATCAAGGGTCGTCTCCCGCAATAAGGCATAGCCCCGTCTGCCTCCGCGTCTGCGGAGAATCGGGGCCTAAGAAGATGGTACGGAACTCCGGCGGCGTTTGTTGCGTCAGCCTTGCGGAACGTCGAAGAAGAGCGCGATTCGCTCGCGCTTGAAGGTTGAGAACCCATTTTTTTCGAAAAACTCCGGCGAGCTCGTTACCGCCATCACCTGTTTGATGCCGCGATCTTCCGCCCTTTTCTGGCACGCCTCGACCAAACTTCTGCCGACGCCGTGCCGAACGTAGTCTGTGGCGACCGCTAGACTGCGAATCTCCGCCAGGCGCTGCGAGTAGATCTGCAGCGCGCAGCAACCGACGATTCGGCCTCGGTGCTCAGCAACAAAATAGGACGGTATGCGGGGCAGGTCCGACTGCATCAGCAAGTTCGGATATTCGCGAATGAGCCGCCTGATAGCAGGCATCTCGCCCTGCACGGCAGAGCGCACGATCACGTCGGTCACGAAATCGAGTGTCGCCTAACTTAGACAGCGAAAGCGAGCGGCGCTACTTGGCGCCGAACCGCAGCGTCACGCCGGCCGTCAGCGTACGGCCATAGCCTGGAGTGCCGTGGATGCGCGCCGCCGGCCCTTGCCCAGCAACCTGCGAAGTGAAGTAGTTCTGCACTTCCCAATAATCGCGGTCGAACAGGTTATCCACCGCGACGTTCAGAGCGATCTGATCCGTGACGTCGCCGTTGAACGCCATGTCGAAGACGACATGCCCAGCGGCCCGGATCGAGGGATCGATGCCGTCGAGGCGGTAGCTGTTGATGCCGCGCATCCGCAGCGAACCCGCCCAGCCGCGCCACTCAGAAAGCGTCAGCGCCGCATTCGCCGTGAAGCGTGGGGCGGAGTCGAGGTATATCCGCTCCGGTAAACCGCGATAGTAGGCGTTGAGCACTTTCGTGATGCCGCCGTCTATGCTCAGCTTCCGTGTGATTGCGGCCGACAGGCGCGCTTCAAAGCCGTAGGATCGCGCCGGATCGGCGAACTCCAAGGAGCCGTCATCAGGGATGTAGACCAACTGATTCGAAGTGTTGATATGGAAAAAATCGCCGAATAACGATACACGGCTGCCGATCGACTGTTGCACCCCCCACTGCATGAAATCGGTCGTGGCGATCAGCGGCCCTTGCGGCCGGCGCACGGCGCCGCGCGCGTCGAGCGAGGCGATCGCGCGTCCGTAGTTGAAGAACGCCTTGAATGGAATCTTGTCGAAGGGTGAATAGGCCACGCTCGCCTTGGGCTGCAGGCGCGCCGATGTTTCCGCGCCGGTGAACTGCGAGTCGATCAGGTCATTCACGGCATAACGGAAGACGTCCCAGCGCAGACCGCCGGCCAGCTGCACGCGGCCGCCCGCTAGGTTGAGATTCTCTTGGACATAGCCGGAACCGTTCAGCACATTGGCCCGCGCGCTGGTGAAGAGGCCGACCGGGTCGCGGTTGACGCTCTGCCGCAAGTCGACCAGGTTTTGCGTAGCGAGCGCTCCGGCGCCGACGGTGAGGACGCCGTCGCCCCAGCCGAAGAACTGCGGCCTAGCGTACTGCGTATCCGCTCCTTGGGTCAGGCGCGAATCGTGCTGTTGGATGCCGTCGCCCCGCACCGGATCGTTCAAGAAGAAGGTGAAGTTGGAGTACAGGTCAAACAACGAGCGCTCGATGAAGCCGTCCGCTTTCCAAGTCGCGCCTTGCTGCGAATCCTTGCGAAAGTAGCCCGCTAAACGCGCCTGCTGGATGTCGCCGCCGTCCCCTGGGCTGAGCGATCCGAAACGATCTAGCCGGCCTGCCGCGACTTCGTCGAGCGGGATTTGCCCTGACGATCCGAAGCGGTTCACGCCGCCGTTCCACTTCACGCCAACTCGGTTACGGGAATCCAAAACGCGCGTGTAATTGCCCGTGACGTTGTGCCGCACATAGTCCTG
>CAMPKL010000441.1 GCA_946887065.1 uncultured Bryobacterales bacterium | reverse complement strand
CCTGCCTTGGACGAATCGAAGGCGGCGGAAGTGATGACCCTGCGGGAACGCCTGCAGCAACATCGTCAGGACCCCAGCTGTTCGCCATGCCACAACTTAATGGACCCGATCGGCTTTGGCTTGGAGAGCTACGACGCGGTCGGCGCCTGGCGCACTCACGATGGCGACGCGCGGATCGACACATCCGGCGTACTGCCTGACGGGAAATCCTTTCAGGGCGCCAAAGATCTCAAAGAGGTCCTCAAGGGACAATCCGAGGCCTTTACGCGGAACGTCAGCGAGAAGATGTTGACTTATGCTTTGGGTCGCGGACTGGAGCGCTACGATCAACCTACGGTGGACAAGATCGTCGCCGAGGTCCAAGAGCAGGATTACAAGTTTTCCGCACTCGTGATGGAAGTCGTCCAGAGCGCGCCTTTCCAAATGAGAACGCTAGCTGGAGCAGAACAATGAACATCATCCTTAAGAAGCATTTGCCAAGACGCACTTTTCTAAGAGGCCTGGGGAGCGTGCTGGCTCTGCCGTTGCTCGACGCGATGATGCCGGCCTTCTCGAGCGCCGCCTCGAAGTCGCCCGCGCGTACCGCGATCCTTTACTTCCCTAACGGTATTCAGGTGCCCGCTTGGGCTATGGAGACCGAGGGCGACATCGCTCCCTTGCCTGCGACGTTGTGCCGTACGCTTGAGCCGCTTGAGAAATACCGCAACGATTTCTCCGTGCTGCGGGGCCTCACCGTGAACGGCGGCCGCGCGCTGGGCGACGGTCCGGGCGACCATGGCCGCGCCGGGGCCAGCTACCTCACGGGCGCTCATCCCAAAAAGACCTTCGGCAAAGACATCCAAGCCGGCGTCTCAATGGACCAATACATCGCGGACAAGGTCGGCGCCAAGACTCGCTTCGCCTCGTTGGAACTCGGTTGCGAAGAGGGCATCCAGGGCGGCAACTGCGACAACGGTTATAGCTGCGCCTACAGCAACAGCATTTCCTGGCGTACGCCCGCGGCGCCGAACCCGCCTGAAGTGCGGCCGCGCGCGGTGTTTGAGCGCATATTCGGCAGCGAGGACTTCGAGCAAGATCCGGCCGTTCGCGCCAAGAAGGAAAAGTACCGCCGCAGCGTTCTCGACTCGCTGGCCAGCGATGCGAAGCGGCTGCAGAGCTCCCTGGGCTCCACCGACCGGCGCAAGCTCGATGAGTACATGTATGCCGTGCGCGACATCGAAACGCGCATCCAGCGGACGGAAGCGAGCAACGTGGAAGTGACGCCGACGATGGACAAGCCTCCGTCGAGCATTCCGGAGAACTACCAGGAGCATACGCGCCTGATGTTCGACCTGATGGCCTCGGCGTTCCAGACGGACTCCACCCGCGTCATCACCTTCCTGATGGCCATCGAGCAGAGCAACCGCGCCTACCGCGAGATCGGCATTGCGGACTCACACCACGGCCTGACCCACCACGGCGGCGACACGGAAAAGATCGAGAAGTGCATCGCCATCAACCGCTATCAGGTAGAGCAGTTCAGCTATTTCATCGACAAGCTGAAAGCGACCGAGGATGGCGACGGCACGCTGTTTGACCACATCATGGTGACCTACGGCAGCGGTCTGAGCCGCGACCACGATCACGATGATCTGCCGTTGGTCATTACGGGCCGCGGCAACGGTCTGTTCCATCTCGGCCGTCAAGTCACCTACCCCAACGAAACTCCGTTGGCCAACCTGCACGTGGCGATGATGCACCAGATGGGCATACCCGCTGAGCAATTCGCCGACAGCACCGGTAAATTGGGTTATCTGTCGAACCTTTAGGGGCCGCATCATGAGCAACGCTTTTCTTCGCCTCGCCCTGATGGGGCTTGCCGCTATTCTTCCGTCTTTCGCTACTGAGCGTTCCGTCATCGACCGTCTCATGGAGATGGCCCGCTCGCAGCCGAACTCGGCGGAATTTCGCAGCGAGCTGATTGCGGCGATGGGCGAAGAGAACGTCCAGAAGGCGGCGGCGATCGCCGGCAACGGCCCCGATTTCGTTTGGGCCCTCGAAGCCGAGTCCGAGCCCAAACTCTATGTCGACGACGCCCCGGCCGCGGGCTCGTTTCGGCGCATCAAGTCGACCGATACCTGGTTCCACGTCGGCAAGCTCGCCACCGGCACGGCTCATAAGTTCCACTACGTCATCGACGGCAAAGTTGTCGGCGGCGCCAACGACATTCCGGCCTACACGCCCGATTCCTACCAAAAGCCCGACGTGCCGCGCGGCACGATGACCGAAAAGCAAACGCACGTCAGCAAGATCTTCGAAGGCATGGAGACCAACTACTGGGTCTACGTTCCCGCGCAGTACGACGCTTCGAAGCCGGCCGCGCTGATGGTCTGGCAAGACGGCGAGCGCTTCAGCGGACGCAACACCGAAGACAATTGCAATCTCTGCCCCAGTCTTTATCGCGTCCAAGAAGTGACGGACAACCTCATTCACCAGGGCAAGATCCCGGTGATGATTCACCTATTCATCTCGCCGGGCACGAAGGACGGACGGGCGATGCGCTCGATCCAATACGACTCGGTTTCCGATAAGTACCCGCGCTTCTTGTTGGACGAGATCCTGCCCGAGCTTTACGCGAAATACAACATCCGCCGCGATGCTTATAGCCGGGCCATCCAGGGCCAGTCCTCGGGCGGCATTTGCGCTTTCAACGCGGGCTGGCGGCATCCGGAAGAGTTCAGCCGCATCGCCACCCACATCGGCACCTTCGTACCGCTGGCGCTGCGCAACGCCGAGCCCGAGGCCGGACATCTTTATCCGCATTGGGTGCGTCTCCAGGACAAGAAGAACCTGCGCGTTTGGATTAGCGACAACTCCGAAGACAACGAGAATCGGGGCGGCAGCTGGCCGCTGCAGAACATCCAGATGGCCAACTCGCTGAAGCTGCGCGAGTACGACTTCCGCTTTGAGTTCGGCGGCGGCACGCACCACGCCGCGATCTGGGCCGCCAAACTGCCCGAAGCGCTGACTTGGCTTTGGCGCCACTACGACCCCGCTAAAACCGAGCAGATCTACGAACAAGATCCCGCAGAGAAAGAGAAGCCCGTGTTCCGCGTGAAGTTGGCGAACCGCTAACCGAACGCCCGTCGCAGTCAACCTTTGTTAACTCTTGCGGCGGCGTCTATCGTCTGCCGCAAGTAAACCATATAATTCGGCAAGGTTTTGCTGCGGAAATCTCTAGCCGTTCTGGGGTTGTGGCTGGCGTTTGCGCTTGCGGCGCCTTGCTCCGCGCAATCGCCGGAATTCATCGGCAGCGGAGTTTGCCTCGACTGCCACACCGACATTGCCGAGGGCTTCAACCGCAATCCCCACTTCGAGTCGATGGCGGCCGGCGACCTGCCGCCGGCACAGACAGGCTGTGAGGGGTGCCATGGGCCAGGCGGCGCGCACGTCGCCGGCGGCGGCGACGTCAGCAAGATCATTCGCTTCGCCACGTTAACGCCTAGCGCCGTGTTAGACCGTTGCCTGACGTGTCATGCGGACGATCTGGGCAAGATGCGCATTCGCCGCTCGTCTCACTCCACCGGGGAAATCAGCTGCGTCTCCTGCCACTCCGTCCATCAATCGAAGGAACTCAGCCCGCTGCTGGCCAAACGCGAAGTCGACCTTTGTTACACGTGTCACATCGAGGTGCGCGCGCAGTTCAACCTGCCGTTCAAACACCGCGTCAATGAAGGGTCGATGAAGTGCTCGGATTGTCACAATCCGCACGGAACCCCGGAAGCGACCTGGGCCTCGGCGGGATCGCGAACGATGGTCCGACACGCGATGGGCAACGACATTGCGTGCGTCGGTTGCCATACGGACAAGCGCGGGCCGTTCGTCTATGAGCATGCCCCGGTGCGCGTGGAAGGCTGCGCGGCCTGCCACAACCCGCACGGCAGCACCAATCCCCGGCTGTTGAGCCGGCCAGCGGCATTCACGATGTGCTTGGAGTGCCACAACGGCGTCGCTTCGTTCGGCACAAGGGGCGACGGCGTTCCCAATCCGACCGAGGTCTTCCACAACCTGACGAGCCCGCAATTCCAAAACTGCGTGACCTGCCACTCGCGTATTCACGGCTCCAATGCG
>CAMPKL010000440.1 GCA_946887065.1 uncultured Bryobacterales bacterium | reverse complement strand
CCGGTGGCGTTGAACGACCCGCCGGCCGCTTCGATTCCGTTGACCGTCTCGAACGCCTTAGCTGCGTCGAAGCTCCAAATGATTTTGCCTGTCTTGCTGTCGTAAGCCATCAAGTTGCCGGCCATCGAGCCGGAGAAGACGGCGCCAGGCACGGCGGAAGGTGGGGCTTTCTGAGCCACCGAGCAACCCCGCTGTCCCAGGCAGGCGGGAACCGGCGCCGGCGTCGTCCAGGCAACTTCCCCGGTTAGCGGATCGAAAGCGTACATGCCGCCTCCCTTCTCCGGCTCGGCGCGAACGGATTCGCCGAGTCCGGCGAAGACCAGGCCGTCCGCGAAGGCGATGCCCCACTGAATGCCGCCGCCAGGGCCGCCCTGACCGAATTTTGCGCTCCAGAGGATCTTGCCGCCCTGGTCGGGGTCCATCGCATGGACCTCGGCGGTCTTTTGGCCGACGAAGAGCAACTCGCGTCCATCGCCGACGTCGGCGAGCACGGGGGAGCCGCCCAGATCAACGTCCTGTCCGAAGTTCTCCGGGCAGTTGCCGCCGCCGGCGTTGCGGCCCATACAATTCCAATTGAACATGTCGGGCGCGGTCTGCCGGCTCCACCGGATCTCGCCCGTTTCCATATCCATGGCAATGACGGCGTCGGCGGTATCGAGGTTGGGATCGGAATAGCCGTTCCCGGTCGAGACATACACGAGATTACGTTTGAGATCCAATGTCGGCGACGACCAAATCGTGGCGCCGGAGGGCCCGTAATACTGGACGCCGGCTTCGTTCTTCCAGGTCGGCTTGGGCTCGGGTGTTGTGTAGGTGCGCCAGATCTCCGAGCCGTCGCTGGCCTTGAGCGCGACCAGATTACCCCGGAAGGTGCAGCAGGAGTACTGCTTGTTCGCTCCCGCGTTCTCTTCCTGCGAAGTTATAGGCACGTAGAGCCGGCCGGCGTGCAGTTTCGCCGTACCGGTGATTCGTGTGTATGCCTGGTTGTCTAGTTTCTTTTGCCAGATGATCTCTCCGGTGTCGCCGTCGAGGGCATAGAAGTTCGACTCTAGATCGCCGAAGTAGACGCGGCCGTCAGGACCGACAATTACCGCGCTGCGCACCATGGCGCCTGCTTGGCTGCGCCAGTAAATGCAGCCGGTTTCCGCGTCTAGAGCGTAGACCGTCCCGTCGTTACTGCCGCTATAGACCTTCCCGTTGACTACCGTCGGCTGACCGTAGGCCATTCGCGTGTTCGGGAAGCCGAACGCCCATTTGAGCTTCAGTCTCGGCAAGTCCGCCGCGGTGAGGCCACCCGAGCTTGCGGGTTGGAATCGCGTATTGGCCAGGTCGGCTCCCCAACCATTCCAAGCCTTGGTTGTCGCCGCCGGTTTGCGATCGGCGGCGCAGAATCCGCTCATTTCAGTCAGTTCCGCCGGGCCTTCCTTGCCCAGATAGCGCGCGACCGCGACGCGATCATCGTGGCTCAGGGCGTCGCCTTGGGTCTTCATGGCGCCGCTTTCCAGAGCGGTCAAGATTGCCTGCCACGGCATCTCGCCCAGCACCGCCGGAGAGGGAGCCCGGGAACCGGCGTTGGGGTCATGGCACTGCAGGCAGCTTGCGATAAAGACGCGGCTTCCTTCTTGGGCGCCGCACAGAGTCGCGAACAGAAGTGAAACGGCAATGAGTTTCAACACGAGGGTCCTCCCTGGGCGATGACCCAGCGCAGGTCTTCGGCAATTCAGTCTAGCTTTGTCGTCGTCCCAGCCAACGGGTCCAGTGTAGGAAATGCTACTACCGTCGGGGCTGCGCGGAGGCATAGAAGATCACCGCCGCGGCCGCTCCGGCGTTCAGCGACTCAACTCCCTGGACCGGGATGTGCACAAGAGTCGCCGCAGCCAGGTATTCCGGGCTGATGCCGTGCGCTTCTGAACCGATGATGATGGCCGATTTGCTCAAATCGACCTCGCCGAGCGGCTTGCCGTCATGCGCGGTGGCCGCGAAGAGGGGAAGATTCGCCGACCGTAGCGATTCGATCACTCGCTCCGCCGCACCGCCCCGCACCGTTGGAATACGAAACAAGGAGCCCGCCGAGGCCCGCAGAGTCTTCGGATTCACCGGCGAGACCGAACCGCGGCCAAAGATCACCCCGTCCACGCCAAACGCTTCCGCGGATCGCACAATCGCCCCGGCATTGCCGGGGTCCTGAACGCCGTCGAGAATGACCACCCGAGCCGCGGAGCCGAGCAGGTCGTTCCACTCATAGCGCGGCACGCGAACCAACGCGATCAGGCCCTGACTGTTTTCCGTGGACGACAGTTCCGCGAACAACTTGTCGGGAATCGTGTGGAACCCCGGATCGAGCCTCCGGGCCAGGGCTTCGACCGCTGGGCCGGCGCTCGCGGCCAGCAGCGTCGCTTCCACCCGAATCCCTGAGCGTGCGGCTTCTTCCAGCAGGTGCGGGGACTCCGCCACGGCGAGGCCGCCCTCGGTCGCTTCGCCTCGGCGCACCGCCCTACGGATGTCCTTGATCAATGGATTCGATGAGCTGGTGATGTTCACTCGTCGGTTAGAGACTCGCTCGCGGCGGCAAACCGAAGCGGGGACCCTGTGCGTCCATTATGATTGGGGACAGCGGTTGTGTGCCCGCCTGCTAGCCCGATGGCTTCCCGTAGCTACATCAAGAGCATCAGACGATTGATCGGGTTGGGCTTATTGGCCGGCCTTGTGGCTTTTGCATTCGTCTTCTATCAGGTCTGGCGGCAGTCGCGAATCGACGAAGCCCAGCCGGCTGACGCGATTGTTGTCCTGGGAGCTGCTCAGTATTGGGGCCGCCCCTCGCCGGTACTGAAAGCGCGGCTTGACCATGCTCTCGATCTGTACCGCCGTGAGCTGGCTCCGCGCATCATCGCCACGGGCGGCCAGGGACTCGGCGCGAGGTTCTCCGAAGGGGAAGTCAGCCGCCGCTATCTGTCCGAACACGGCGTTCCCGCCGAATACGTGAGCGTGGAGTCCAGCGGGCAGTCAACGATGCAGTCCGCCGCGGCGGTCGCCGAGATGATGGATCAGATGCGGTTGAGCAGCTGCATCGTCGTCAGCGATGACTATCACATCCATCGCGCCAAGAAAATGCTTGAGGAGCACGGCCTCACCGTCTACGGATCCCCTCGCGGTTCAAGGGTGGAATACGATGCCTGGGCCCGCTGCAAGCGCTTGGCTCGAGAGTCGGCGAGCTACATTCTGTGGCGAATCGGCATTCGCGTCTAGCCCCAAACGAAAACCGCGGCCCTTTCGAGCCGCGGTCCGGAAATTCCTGCTGCGGAGCCGTTAGACCTTAACGCCTTTTGCCCGCAATTCGGCGAGCACGCTGTCGATGCCGCGCTTGTTGATGATCTTGATGCCCTTGGCGCTGACACGCAATTTCACCCAACGGTTCTCCGTCTCCACCCAAAACCGCTTGTCGTGCAGATTGAGGTTGAACACCCGCCGAGTTTTGTTGTTGGCGTGCGACACGTTGTTGCCGGACATCGGCTTCTTTCCGGTCACTACACAAACTTGAGCCATAGCTAATACCTCCGCGCGGCACAAAACCGTCCCGGGCGAATCAATGCCGCCAAGGCCGGTTCGAACGATTCAGGATGAGGCGCCTGCGGCGAACACCGCCGCGCCAGCCGCACTACCTGTTTAGGATATCACGGCCAAGGGGGCGTGTGGGCGACTTGGCCGCCCGCTGACAGCTCGGCGCCCGGCGCCAGAGCCTCCCGCCTGACGACGGCGAATCCGACGATTTTACCCGTCCGCGGCGAGATGACGGCGCTCGTTAGCTGTCCGACGACGCGGTCCCCCAAGCGCAACTCCGGGTCTTCCGGTGTTTCCCCGGCCTCGATCTCGACCGGAGTCAGCAGCCGATTGACTTGTCCCTGCGAATTGACCCGCTCAACGATCTCCTGGCCTACATAACAGCCTTTGCTGAACGAGACCACATCCAGCAACTGCGTCTCATGTGGAATGTTAGCGTCACTGTAGTCCTTGCCGTGGATGGGGATGCGGTTCTCTACCCGCACGGTCTCCCAATCGGCTGGTTCGGCCATTACGATGCAGGCGCTTTGGAGCCGGGCGCGCAATTCGTCCGCGGCCGCC
>CAMPKL010000439.1 GCA_946887065.1 uncultured Bryobacterales bacterium | reverse complement strand
GCTCAATGTCGCGGCTGCGTTCGGGCGTCCAGTGGGCTTCGGCGATCTTGGTTTCGAGAGCGAGGATGGCGTCGGCTTTGGACTCGCCGCCCTCAATGCCGGCCAGCTCGAACATCTTGGCGATGTAGGCGCGGTAGGCCGTGCGGTAGCCGGCGAAGCGCTCGTCGTCGCGCAGATAGTAGTCGCGGTTGGGCAGCCCCAGTCCGCTTTGGCTGACGAACATGATGTAGCGCGTGGTGTCGGCCGGATCGGCTTCCATGCCCAAGGTAACGGGAGCGGCGCGGTTGGGGACGCCGAATTGCGTCATCAGGTCTTCGTGCGAGGCGACGGCATCGATCTCAGCCAGCGGGCCTTCGAGCGGCGCCGTACCGAGCGCGGCGATCTTCTCCTCGTCCATCCAGCTCTTGTAGAAATCGCCGACCTTCCGCTCCACCGAACCCGGCGCCGGATTGCTCGCCGCCAGTTCGTCGATGATCGCGTGTACGTCCTTTTCGGCGGCCTCGGCCAACTGGTCGAAGGCGCCGTAGCGGCTGCGATCGGCGGGGATCTCAAAAGTGTCGAGCCAGATCCCGTTCGCGTAGCGGAAGAAATCGTCGCCCGGCTTGGCGGCCTTGTCCATCGTGGTCAGGTCGAATCCCCACGCGCCGATACGCGGCTTGGGCGCTTCAGGCTCTGAGGAACAGGCAAGCAAAGCAAGGGCAATAGCCAAAGTACACAAGCAAGCGCGCATGAGAAGGAGGCTCCTGGTTAAGTTCGGGTCGTACGAGGCAACGGTGGGGGAATTTGTGACCTCATTTTATAAGATCAGTACGTTGATTGCAGCGGCGTTTCTCGCGCCGTTCGCATCCGCTAGGTCCGCCCCGCCCTCCAGTTTCGCGATAATACTGCGCAAACCTGATGCGCTTCCTTGCTCTTCTCCTCGCTCTAGTTCCGATCGTTTCCGGTCAGGAGGTTTTTACGCCCGAGCACGTGGCCAAGATCCGTACCGTGATAGACGCCCAGATTTCGCCGAACGGCGAGCAGATCGCCTATGTGCTCAACGTCCCGCGGATCCCGTTTGTGGACGAAGACGGCGGACCCTGGACGGAACTTCACGTCGTCGACTTGGAGGGCAAATCGCGGCCGTTCGTGACCGGCAAGGTCAACGTGCGCGGCGTGTCATGGCGGCCGGACAGCTCAGAAATTCTCTTCTTAGCCAAGCGGGCCAATGATAAAGAGACTTCCCTTTACGCTATCCCCGTCAGCGGCGGCGAGGCCCATAAGATCTTCGAACACACGGCGGCGATCGGCAGCTACGACCTCGACAGAGCCGGCGAAAAGCTGGCCTTCGTAGCCCCCGATGCCCCGGCCAAGGATGAGGAAAGCCTGAAGAAGGCGGGCTTTACGCAAAAAGTCTTCGAGGAAGATTGGAGGTCCGAAAAAGTCTGGGTAGCCAATCTTACAGACAAAGAACCCAAGGCACGGGCCCTCGAAGTGGACGGTTCCGCGCACGCGGTGCAGTGGAATCCGGACGCCACGCGGCTCGCCGTCTCGCTGGCGCCGACGCCGTTCGTCGACGACAGCTACATGAGCCTGAAGTTGGTTTATGTCGATCCGGAAAATGGCGAAGTCCACGGCGGGTATACCCCGCCCGGCAAGATGGGCGCATTCCGCTGGAGCCCTGACGGCGCCCGCATGGCGATCATCGGCACGGGAGACCGCAGCGACCCGCTGCCGGGGCGGTTGCTGGTGGCGTCCGTTGAATCGGGCGAGGCGCGCGATCTGATGCCGGGCCTGGACGCGCATGTTTCGGAAATTGAGTGGACTGCCATCGATACGGTCGCTTATGTCGCCGATGACGGCGTCTGGAGCAGCTTGGGTGCGGTACGGCTCGACGGCTCGGGAACAACCGCAGTCGCGCCGGACGCCGGCAAAGTGTTTGGCGGGCTGAGCATCGCGCGCAATGGAACCGCGGTTGTGCTTCAGGAGTCGGCGCAACATCCCGCGGAAGTTGCGGTGGTCGCGGACGGCGAGAAAGAATCAAAAGTTTTGACGAACTCGAATCCCTGGCTGGCGGATATGCGCTTGGCCAAGCAGGAGCGAATTGAGTATCAAGCGCGTGACGGCCTACGGATCGAGGGCGTGCTGATCCATCCGCTGGACGAGCAGCCTGGGCAGCGCTATCCGCTGATTCTCTACGTCCACGGCGGCCCCGAGGCGCGTGAGGCGGATGGTTGGACGACTTCGTATTCGCGTCCGGGGCAATTGGCGGCGGCGCGGGGTTTCGCGGTCTTCTATCCCAATTACCGCGCCAGCACCGGGCGCGGCGTCGAATACTCGAAGCTCGATCATGGCGACATTGCAGGCAAGGAGTTTGACGATTTGGTGGATGCCATTGATCATTTGGCTGCGACTGGCCTTGTCGATCCCGCTAAAGTCGGCATCACCGGAGGGTCCTACGGCGGCTATGCGACGGCTTGGGCGGCAACGGCTTTAAGCGAACGCTTCGCCGCGGGCGTGATGCTTGTCGGCATCAGCGACCAGATTTCGAAGATCGGCTCCACCGATATTCCCGAAGAACTTTTTGAAGTCCACCACCGCAAGAGGCTTTGGGAGGACTGGCAGTTTTTCCTTGAGCGCAGCCCGATCTACCACGCGGCCAAAGCGAAGACGCCGTTGTTGATTCTGCACGGCGAGGATGACACGCGAGTGCCGACCGACCAGTCGCTGGAACTCTATCGCCTGATCAAGATGCAGACCGACACGCCCGTGCGGCTGGTGCTCTATCCGGGCGAGGGGCACGGCAACCGGCGTGCCGCATCGCGCTATGACTTCAACCTGCGCATGATGCGTTGGATGGAGCATTACCTGAAAGGCCCCGGCGGCGATCCCCCGCCCTATCAACCGCAGTACGTGAAGCCCTTGGAATCAGCGCCCGTAAATCCTTGATATGATTTAGCTTCGTGTTCGATCGTCATCAGCAAAAGGCGGTTTTGCTGTTCGCTGTCGCGGACGTAATTCTCACCATTATTGCTTTTGAGGCCGCTTACCAAACGCGCCAAGTCCTACCGCTCGCCAACATTTTCTACATCACGACGCCGACCAAGGCGCTGCTGCTGGGCTTCATTCTGGTCCTCTGGCTGGTCTTGGGCAGTTGGATTGGGACCTACAAACGCCTCTACGGCGCCGACCTGCGCGCCGCGGTTTACGACACGCTGCGGCAGATCAGCTTCGGCGCCATGGGTCTTGCGCTGTTCATGTTCGCCATGCGGCTTGAGATCAGCCGGCCCTTCATCGGACTGTTTCTTTTCTTCGACCTCACGCTGTTGCTCGTCTATCGCGCCGCCGCGGGGGGCCTGCGTGGATGGGTACGGCGGCAGTTCGGAGCCGAGTTTTTCTACGTGGTCGTCGGGGAGCGCAAACGCGGGCTGGAACTGATACACCGGTTGGATAAAGCCGAGGAGTACGGCGCACGGCTACTGGCTGTCGTTGATGTTTCGGCATCGCCGATCGGCGCCGAGGACGGTTTCAACGGCTATCCGGTCAAGCAGCTTGGGGAATTGCCGCAACTGCTCCGCGCACATGCCGTCGACGAAGTTTTCTTCGCGATTGAAGCTTCGAAGTTGCGGGACCTGGAAGAGATCTTCCTGCTGTGCGATGAAGAGGGCGTGCGGACTCGCGTGGCGACAAATTTCTTTCCGCACGTTAACAGCCGTATCTTTCTCGACCGCTTCGGCGGTTACCCGCTGCTGACGTTCACGACGAGCCCGCATGACGAAATACGCCTGCTGCTGAAGCGTATTTTCGATGCAGTAATTTCGCTCAGCGCTTTAATCGTGCTGGCTGTTCCGATGCTGGCGGTCGCACTTCTGGTGCGGCTCACTTCGCCGGGACCGGCGTTGTTCAGGCAGAAGCGCCTGGGATTCAACGGGCGTACGTTTACCTTCTACAAGTTCCGTTCGATGGTGGAGAATGCCGAGGCCCTGCGCGAAGGGGTGCTGCACCTGAACGAGAAGGACGGCCCGGCGTTCAAGATCGCCCGCGACCCGCGGCTCACGCCCATCGGCGGCTTTCTGAGGCGTTACTCGATCGACGAATGGCCGCAGTTCTGGAATGTCCTGAGAGGCGATATGTCCGTTGT
>CAMPKL010000438.1 GCA_946887065.1 uncultured Bryobacterales bacterium | reverse complement strand
CTGCTGCATGACGCGCTTGCGCGCGCCCTCGTCGTCCAGCTCGGCAAGATAACCGAGGCACAGATTGCGCAGCGCGCGGCGGCCGGCCGAGGCAGCATCGGGACTGTACGGGCCGCTTCCGGTGTAGCGCTCGTAGGTTTCGGCCAGCTCCTCGCGCAGCGACGACGCCAGCTGCCGGCGCAAGTGCACTCGCACGCGATGGATCGCGTCCGGATCGACTTCGCTCATCTGCTCGCCGAGAAAACCTTCGATCGCGTGAATTGGAACAACGGTCTCGATGAAACCGGGCGCCCCATCCTCGCCGAAGGCTCCGAGGCGACGCCTGAAGGAACCATCGTCTGCGCCGGCGCGGGCGGCGGCTCCAACTGGCAGTCCGCGGCCTTCAATCCGCAGACCAAACTTTTCTACGTCACCCTCACCGAAGGCTGCGCCAACTATAAGTCCATCGACCAAGAGTTTGAACTCGGCCGGCGTTACTTCGGCGGCACCGCTGCCGGAGTAGGCGAACGCGCTCGCTACGTGCGCGCCTTCAACATCGAGACCGGCGAAAAAGTGTGGGACTTCCCCCTGCGCGGCACCGGCCGCAACGCCTCCGGGACACTCAGCACGGCCGGCGGACTGGTGTTCAGCGGTGAGGAAGGCGGCGGGTTCATGGCCCTCGATGCGGCAACCGGTGAAAAGCTCTGGAGCGTCGACCTGAACCAATCCTGGTCCGCCTCACCGATGAGCTACGTCGTCGGCGGCAAGCAGTTCGTCTCCATCGCCGGCCAAGTCGGCTTCTTCACGTTCGGTTTACCGGAGTAAATGATAGGCACGCCGCAAATCGCAGCGGTCGCCTAGTCTTCCGCTGGCCGCGAAGGATTCGCCCAGTGCCCCGAGGGATCGCTGCCGCTCACGACCACGCCCTTGGCTTCCCAACCCGACCCTGCGCGCACGTCCGCCGCACAATAACGCAGCGTCAAACCGCAACGCCGCCGGTCCGAGTTGTTGGCCTCGGAACCATGCAGCAGCAAGTCTGCGTGGATCGAAATCTCTCCCGCCTTTAACTCGTCATCCACCAGCGAGCCGTACTGCATCGGGTTGTCGACCGTCTGGTTGAGCACGTTGCCTTCCGCATCACTGCTTGTGCGGTAAGGAATGTGCCCAAACAGATGCGAGCCGGCAATGAACTGCATGCAAGCGTTCTCGGTGTCGGCGTCGTCGATAGCCAGCCACACCGTCGCCGTCTTCGAGGGAGTCCATGGCCAATAGCTGCCGTCCTGGTGCCACGCGACAGCCTTGCCGTCATGCGGCATCTTGCAGAAAAAGTGCGAGCCCCAACCAATCACGTCCTCGCCGAGAATATCTTTCACCGCCGCGACAATCCTCGGGTGTGTCAGCAGGTCGTATACGCGCCCATGCTTGAGATGCGCCGTGCTGATCGAATAGGAATCCCCGCCCGCCGCGATGACCTTCGCCAGCAGCTCGTCGAAGTACCCGCGGAAGTCCACGACTTCCGCATCACTCAGCACGCGAATCGGCCTTAGATAACCGTCGCGGTTATAAGCTTCGATATCCGCCCGCGCCAGCGTCTGCGGGTGCGTAGTTCGGCTCTCAAAAAACTGAAACTGCCGGACCAGTTCTTGGAGGTCTTGCTCTTCGGGTACGGCTTTGAACTGCACCGTCCTATTTTACTCTTGCGCCATGGCCGGATCGAACTCCGCATCCGTCGTCAACGCAAAGCGATCAAACTCAAAACCGTCCTCACGCATGGAAAACTGCACGACATGCGGACCCGGCGTCGCCACGTCCAAGTAGATCAACCCCGGCACGCCGCAATGCTCCTCCTCTGTGCGCTGCCGGCTTGCCCAAGTCCAGGCATCCTTCCCTTCGCACCACTGCATCCGGCGGCCGGATTCAGGCCACTCGCCGTCGAGTCCTACATGGATGCCGTTGTCGTCCGGACCCGTCGAATAGATACTTGCCCAAACGTAGTAACGGCCCGCGGCAATGAACTCGAGGTCATATTCGAGAACAGCCATCCGCCCCGGTTCATTGACAAAGTTTTCGCCCACGACCAACTCTTCCTCAGGAGTGGCCCTGGTATCCGGCAAGATCTCCAAGTACGCGCCGCCGCTCGCCGACGCCGCATGAGACGGGTCCAGATCCCGCAACTCCGCCGGCGCAGCCTCCGTGGCCGACGTCGCATACCAGCGCCGCACGTCCGTCAACGTCTGACGGTCAAACGATTCCGCTTCGATTACGATAGGACCCGCTTCCGGGACCAACGATTCCGCTTCCGTCGGCGCCTGAGTGCAGGCAATGGCTACGGAGACTAGCAGCAGAGCAAAGACAGAGCGCATTATCCGCAGATCATAGCTCAATCCACCCCGCTCTACTCTGCCGCAAGCCGCCTCTGGAGTCCGCTCGGGAAGCCACTGCGCTTGAGCGTTCCCAGAACAAACCGTTCCGCGGCGGCGAACTCTTCCGCATCCAGAAACACCACATACGTCCCGATCACGGACGCCGAGAACACAACCAATCCGCCGTAGAAGCCCAGCGTTCCTGGAATCAAAGCATGGAAGAAGATCCCGGCGCCGATAGCCCACAGGCGCAACGGTTTGAGCCAAAGAGCAAAAGCCATGACTGCTTCGAAAAAGATCGTTCCCCAAGCCATCGCGACTAGGGCCTCGGGCGTCTTGAGGAACTCGGGGTGTAGAATGCCGCGGCCCACCACGGCCCCAGAAAGGAATTCCGGGTTGAGCTTCGCCAGCGCAGCCACAAAGTAAACAATGGAGACGTGCAACTTGAGCAAGACCACGCCCCACCGCGGCACGGTCTTGCGGCCCCCGCCCGAGGCGCTCCAATCGAATGACCAGTCGGTGCCGGCGTTGGCCGCTGTCAGCAGCAGAATCAGACAACCTAAAAAGTAGACGTGGCTCCAAAAGAAGTTGAGGTCGGCAGCGAGGTGATAGGCAATCAGCGCAACCAAGATCGAACCATTGAGCCGCGTTCTGTAGCCCAGTGCGAATGCAGCGGAAACGAACAACCACACGCCGGTGTACCAAGGCATCGCGCCGCGAGTCATCTCCGGGATCCATTCCAGGGCGCGCGCCGGAATCACGCCCGGCGTCAGCACGAGGTCGAAGAGGTGATAACTGACAAGACCTCGCAGGAAAGCCGCGCCGCCGATAATCAGCCGCGCGACAGCGAGAGGGCGCGCGTCAGTCACGCTCTCTAGGAACTGTCCGAAACGGCCTAAGGACGACACGGAATCGTCCTTCCTTCTGCGGGGTCGCGGCGGTATTCCAAGCGAACGGCTTGGGCTTCGGGAAGGTGCTCGCAAAGGTAGGGCGGCACGTATTCAGCCCAATCCCACTTGACTCCAAGGATGCGCCCGACGCCGCCTATCCCGTTGTCTTCGTCGAAGCGCGTTTCGCCCCCGGCCTTCCACTCGACGAAGACCTCGGGATTCTCCTCACGGCCCGAATACATGGTCCAAGTCAGCAGACAGCCCTGTTCCGCAAGCAAGCAACTGACGGCAAAGACGGCCTGGTAGGCGAGATAGCCGCAGAAGAACAGACCGCCAAGGACCGCCGACATTCGCCGCCGCTGTTGAGAGATCTCCATGAAGGGCAGATCGCGATTCTAACAGGACGACCCGCCGCGGCGATCAATTATTCATATCGCAACGCCTTCAACGGCTCCACCCTGCTAGCCCGCCGCGCCGGAATCCAAATCGCCGCCAGCGCCACCAACACCAGCAGCGCCGGCACCGCGACAAACGTCATCGGATCATGCGCCTCCACCCCAAACAGGAAACTGGCGATGTACTGCGTCAAACCGTACGCCGCCCCAATCCCGATCACCACGCCCACGCCGGCCAGCTTCATCCCCTGCGCCACAACCATGTTGCGCACCTGGTCCAGCCGCGCCCCCAGTGCCAACCGTATGCCGATCTCCTGCGTCCGCTGCTGCACCGAATACGCCATCAGCCCGTAAATCCCTATCGCCGCCAACATCAACGCAACAGATCCAAACACCGTCATCAGCCACATATTGAACTTCTGCCGCGAAAGCGAGTTCGAGACGATCTCCTCCATCGACGCCACGTTCGCCACCGGTAAACCGCTGGCCTGGCGC
>CAMPKL010000437.1 GCA_946887065.1 uncultured Bryobacterales bacterium | reverse complement strand
AGCGCGTAGGTCGAGTGCGTGAGGTAGTGCACGGTCATGCCTTGCAGCATGAGCGCGGCGGCGAGTTTGGTATCGACTCCATCAGGGACTTTGACGAGCTTATCGGCGGCCACGGCGTGGTACTCGGCGTAGGTCCCGCGAACACTTGCGTAGGCCACTTTGTCGCCCGGCTTGAGCGACGTCACGCCGGCGCCGACTTTTTCAACCACGCCAGCGGCTTCTTGGCCAAGGATGAACGGCGGCTCAGCCTTGTAGAGCCCCGTGCGGAAATAGATGTCGATGAAGTTAACGCCCGTCGCGTCGATCTTGACCAATGCTTCGGCAGGGCCGGGTTCGGGGGTCGGGACGTCCGTGTAGCTGAGGACTTCGGGGCCGCCGTGTTTGGTGACTTGAATGGCTTTCATGGCGAGACCCTGCATTGTATCGAAATCGATATTGGTGCTAAGCTTCCGGCGGCATGAGGCGGTGGATTGTGCTGGCGGGGATCTTGGTTGCGTTGAGCGCCTCGGCGCAGGAACGTTCCGAACGCAATGCCTACACGTCGCCCGCGGACGTGGCCGCCGGCGCCAGGCTCTATCGCCCTCTGTGCTCCAACTGCCACGGACAGCAGGGCCAGGGTTGGCCCGGCTTCACGCCGAACCTCGCCGGCGCGTTGCACCACGTTAAAACGGACGGCGACATCTACGATCTGCTGCACACGGGTGTTCCGGGAACGGATATGCCCGCCTTCACGCTGGACGAACGCGAGACTTGGCAGGTCGTCGCTTTCGTGCGCTCCTTCGCGAGTGACCTGGGCCAGACGACGGGCGATGCCGACGCCGGCGCGCAGCTCTTTCGCGATCGCGGCTGCATCAACTGCCATCGCGTCGGCGACGCAGGGGGACGCCTCGGGCCTGACTTGCGCGCGATCGCTGCCGTGACGTCGCCCGAGGGCCTGAAGGAAGCAATAACCGACCCCAACAGCAGCGTCCATCCGCGGAGCTTTCGCGCAAAGGCCATTACAGAAGATGGTCAAGTTATTGAAGGCGTGCGGATGAACGAAGACAGCTTTTCGCTGCAGGTGCTGACGATGGACGGCAAGCTCGTTTCGCTCGACAAGGCCAAGCTGAGGAGTTTTGAAGTCGTTACGGACTCGCCTATGCCGCCTTATCAAGGGCGGCTTAGCGAGAAGGAACTCGATGACGTCGTTGCCTACTTGGCGCGTCTGGCGGCCGGAGACCAACTATGAAGGTTCGCTATCTCGTGCTGCTGTTTGCCGTCTCGCCGCTGCTCGCGCAAGTCAGCTACGAAAGCATTCTGGCTTCCGACGGCAATCCCGCCAACTGGCCGACCTATTCCGGGGCCTATCACGGGCGTCACTATCGCGAGATCGATCAGATCACGCGCCAGAACGTCGACGACCTGCAGCTTTCTTGGGTCTATCCAGGCTCTTCGACGAACACCTGGCAGTCGACGCCGATCGTAGTCGACGGAGTGATGTACGTCACCGAAGGGCCGGACAACGTGGCGGCGCTCGATGCGGCCACGGGCAGGACATTCTGGAAGCACGTGCACAAGCTGCCCGCCCGCATCAATGTTTGCTGCGGCAAGGTCAATCGCGGCGTCGCGCTGCTCGGCGATCTGGTTTACATGGGCACGCTGGACGGCTATCTCAAAGCGCTCGACGCCAAGACCGGCCGCCTGGTTTGGGAAAAGAAAATCGTCGACAACGCGGAAGGTTATGCATTGGCCATGGCGCCGCTGGTCGTCAAAGACAAGATCATCATCGGTCCGGCCGGAGGCGAATACGGCATTCGCGGTTTCCTCGATGCGTACGATGCCAAGACGGGGGAACGTGTTTGGCGTTTCAATACGATACCGGGGCCTGGAGAAAAGGGCCATGAGACCTGGGAGAACGATGCCTGGAAGACCGGCGGCGGATCCGCTTGGGTGACCGGCTCCTATGATCCCGAACTCAACCTGCTTTACTGGGGCGTCGGCAATCCCAGTCCGGACTGGAACGCCGACGTGCGGCCCGGCGACAACCTCTACACCGACTCCGTGATCGCGCTCAACCCGGATACAGGCGAACTAAAGTGGCATTTTCAGTTCACGCCGCACGACGAGTGGGACTATGACTCGGTGCAAGTGCCCGTGCTGGTCGACATGGAGTACCAGGGCCGCCAGCGCAAGCTGATGCTGTGGGGCAATCGCAACGCCTTCTTCTACGTTCTCGACCGCACGGACGGAACGTTTCTGCTCGGCAAAGCTTTCGCCAAGCAAACCTGGGCGGAGGGCCTCGACGACAAGGGCCGTCCGATCAAGATTCCAGGCATGGGGCCGAGTGAGGAAGGCAAGCAAGTCTTCCCCAGCGTGCAAGGCGCGACGAACTGGTATGCGCCGGCCTTCAGCCCGCGCACCGAGCTGTTCTACCTGACGACATGGGTCGACTACTGGGGCTTGTTCTACACGGGCGAGCCGGTCTACACGCCGGGCAACCGCTACGACGGCAGCGCCGTGGCGCGCGTTTATCCGGACGCGATGGAAGAGAAAGAACACGGCACGGGCGCCATTCGCGCTCTTGACCCTTTGAGCGGCGAAGCGCGCTGGGAGTTCAGCACCCTGGGAGTCTCCGAAAGCGGCTTGCTGGCTACGTCCGCGGATTTGCTCTTCTCCGGCAGCATGGAGGGACACTTCTTCGCCATCGACGCGACCAACGGCAAGCTGCTTTGGCGCACGCAATTGGGCGGCCGGGTGGCCAACTCGCCCATCACTTACACGGTCAACGGCCGCCAGCAGGTCACTGTAGCGTCCGGCGACTCGCTGTTCACGTTTCGATTGAAGGAGTAGGGTCCTCTTCCGCCGGCGGTTCGGGGCGGGGCAGTAGAGCGCCGATGCCCACCCACGTGACCTCTAGCAGGAGCAACCAAAGCCGTATGCCGATGGCCACGGTAAAGGCTGGGCCGGTCGGCATCCAGCGCGACAGCAGCAGCCCTAGGGCGCCTTCGCGGATGCCCATTCCCGCGGGAGCAATCATGGCAAAGGTTCCCGCCAACCAGGCAGCCGCGTAGCTCGATCCCATAAAGGTGGTTCCGCCGGGGCCCAACTGGATGACGCCGCGGATCAGCATCGCCACGCCCGCGCACAAGGACACCCACGCGCCGACGTACATGCCCCAAATCACGAGTAGGGTGTGCCAGCGAATCTCCAAGCCTTCATAGTCTTGTCCGACGCGGCGGAACACGAATCCCGCCCAGAGGTTGAGCAATTTCGGATGCACGACGGCGATGGACACCAACGGAAACGCGATGAAGACGACTTTTTGCACGATTCCCAGGCCGGGAAACACCTCACCGAGACTCCACAACGCGGGGATCAACGCCGCCAAAGTCGTGAGCACCAAGTCAACAACCGTCGCCGCGAGCGCCGACGAGGGTTTAACGTGCCATTTTTTAACAAGATATACGCGGCTTGCGACCGCCCAAAAGCCGCCCGGGAGAAAGCGGCTCAGTTCCGCATGCCGCACAACGCGGTAGACCGCCGAGAAAGGTACATGGCGGCCGAAGGCATTTACCAGCAGGTTCCAGCCCAGCGGTCTGATCCAAAACCAAGGAGCGCAAAGTAGCGCAGAAACAACAAGATACAGGTAGTTGACATCCCATTCCGCTTGCTGGATCTGGCTCCAATTCGCATGGATGACGCGGCCTACAAAAAAGGCGATCCCCGCAGGAACCAGGAACTTTCCAACATCGGCCGCCTTGCGAAGTCGCTGAGAGGCCCTGCTCATTTTTCTCGATTGGCCATCACAAACAATGCAACTAGGGGAAACCCCGGATGGAATACGTACGTCTGCTCGATGGTACACTGCAAATGCCAAGTCCCCTGTCTTGAATGGAGTACCTCAGATGATTAGACGCCCGCATACTGGCCCGCGCCGTCATAATGGAACCTCGGGGGAGGGATCCGTACCACCCGTCGCGATCGTTCTCTTGGTTCTTATCGCAGTTCTGATCGGCGCGACCCTTTATCTTTACCTGGAGTTGCGCTCTGCGAAAACGCAGATGGCCAACCAGTTCCAGGTGTACGACGAACAGCTCGCCGCATTGGAAGGCTCGGTCAACCGCACCTCCCGCGAGGTCGGAAC
>CAMPKL010000436.1 GCA_946887065.1 uncultured Bryobacterales bacterium | reverse complement strand
CTCAAGGCGGTTGTTGCGATCGCGCCGTGGGGCGCCAGCGCTCCCGCTCGTGCCTGGACGGAGCAGGCCATAGCGAGCATCAAGACGCCGCTGTTCTTCATTGCGGGCGACGCAGACGATGTTTCCGGATTCGAGGGCGGGATCGAATGGCTATTTGAGAGCGCCGCATCGGCAGACCGCCACATGCTGGTTTACCAGAACGCGCGGCACAACGTCGGCGGAAATCCGCCGCCTCCTGTTGCGGCTGAGTACTTCGCCCTGCAGGATTGGTTCGATGAGCCGGTATGGCGTAAGGATCGAATCGCCGCGATCAATCAGCACTTCGTCACGGCCTTTCTTGATTTGCATTTGAAGGGCGACAAAGACAAGGCGACTTTCATGGATGTATCGCCCACCGTCGCCCAGGACGGAGTGTGGCCGCAGCAGCGAGGCGGAAATCAGGGCATTGCATACAGCAACGGCGGTGAGGGCGGAAATTCCTACTGGAAAGGCTTTCAGCGGAGATTTGCCCTGGGTCTGGAAATGCGGCGGATGGCTGCGGTGCCGAACCGCGACTGATCGGTATCCTGGGTACAAATGACGAAGCTAGCAATCCATGGCGGCAAGCCCCAGCGGGAGGCGCCATTCCCGAACTGGCCTGTGTCGGGTCCTCGAGAAGAAGAACTGATTCGCGAGGTCTTGGCGTCGGGACAGTGGGGCGGCTTTCACGAGTTCGTCGCGCAGTTCGAACAACTGTTCGCCGGACTGCACGACGCGCGTTATGGCGTGGCTGTGGCCAACGGCAGCATTGGTCTGGAATTGGCGCTGCTCGCGGCAGGCATCGGGCCGGGCGACGAAGTGATCGTCCCGGCGCATAGCTTTATCGCAACCGCGACGGCTGTATCGCGTGTTGGAGCCACGCCGGTCTTCGTGGACATCGGCCGCGACAGTTTCAACATGGATTTTCAGGCCATGGAGAAGGCCATCGGAGACAACACGAAGGCTGTCATTCCGGTACACTTCGCGGGGCTTGTTTGCGACGCCGAGGAGCTGACGCGGCTTCAGCGGCTTCACCGTTTTCGGATCATCGAAGACGCGGCCCACGCTCACGGCGCTGAGTGGAATGGCGCCCGGGCCGGAGGGATCGGCTTGGCGGGAGTATTCAGCTTCCAGAACTCAAAGGCAATGACGGCGGGGGAGGGAGGCATTCTCATCTCCAGCGACGACGAAACCGCGGCACGAGCGCGCTCGATCGCCAACGGCGGACGCCGCTCGGACGGCGGCTGGTTTGAACACTTCGAACTGGGAACGAACCTGCGAATCACGGGGTTTCAGGCTGCGGTACTGCTTGCCCAGTTAGAGCGGCTGCCGGAGCAGATCCGTATTAGGCGGGAGAACGCTGAGATCGTTCGCGACGGACTGTCGCGGGTTCCGGGTTTGCATCTGCAAGAGTTGCCGGAAGCGGCAACCGTCCACACGCACTATTTGCTGCCTGGTTGGATCGATGCGCCGGAGTTCGGAGCCGACCGCGATGACTTCGTGGCGGCGCTTGAGGCCGAAGGCGTACCGATTCGTCCGTTCTACCCGCATCCGTTGTATAAGAACCCAGTGTTCAAGAACAAAGACGTGAAGTCGCGAGTGACGGCGTGTCCGGTGGCTGAGGCCGCCGCTCGAGATTCCTTCTGGTTGCCGCAGCGCGTGCTGATGGGCACGGCGGAAGACGCCCAGGACATCGTCCGTGCCGTCGAGAAGATCCACGAAGTTTTCAAGCCGAAGAAGACGGCCGGCAAGCCGAACTAGACCACCTCTGGTATCCTGGCGGTCCTCCATGCCCAACGGTGCAGAACTTTTTTCGCAGACGCTGAAGCAACTCGGCGTGACCCATGTCTTCACGCTCGTCGGCGATCACCTCAACGAAGCGCTGCAGGTCCTTGATCGGGACGGGTTCCAAATCGTCGACACGCGGCATGAATCGGCAGCAGTCCACATGGCTGACGGCTGGGCCAGAATGTCGGGACGACTTGCCGTATCGTTGGCGACCGGCGGACCGGGCCACACCAATTCCATCACCGGCATAGCGACGGCCCAGGCCACGGGCGTACCGCTGCTCGCGGTGAGCGGCCAGTCCAATTCGAAACTGCGCGACCGCAACGGTTTCCAGGACATGGACCAACTCGGCCTGACGCGATCAGCAGCCAAGTATTGCGCTTCGCCTGCCAGCGCGGATCAGATCCCTTTCTATGTCCGCGAGGCTTACCGGGCGGCGACAACGGGGCGTCCGGGGGCCGCGCACCTGAGCATTGCAGTAGACCACTTCACTGATCCGGTGGAGAAGTTTTCCGCGCTCACGGGGTCGATTGCCGAGCATCGTCCCGGGCCTGACCGCTCGGACATCGTGCGCGCGGCCGAGGTATTGCAGGCGGCGAAACGGCCGGCGATCGTCGCCGGTTCCGGATGTTTTTTGGCTGGCGCGGGGCAGGCGCTGGAGACGTTCATCGAACGTGCTCAGACGCCGCTGTTCACGATTACGCTGGCTCGCGGCTTGGTGTCGGACGAGCATCCGCTGTGCTTCGGCTATGCCGATCCGACGATCAATCGCGGGGCGGAGAATGCCCTGAAGCAGGCTGATGTCGTGCTGGTGCTGGGCAAGCGCATCGACTATCGCCTGCGCATGGGCGGCCTGTTCGCGTCTGACGCCAAGGTGATTCAGGCGGACATCCATCCGCAAGAGCTTGGCTTGAACCGGTCGTTGGAGGTTGGCCTGAATTGCGACTGCCTGCTCGCGCTCGAAGCCCTCACTCGGCAGTTTGACGGTCGCGCGCGGCCTGATCGCTCAGGCTGGCTGGCTGAGGTTCAGCGCGGTTGCGATGAGTATGCGGCAGAGGTCGAGGAGCGGTCTAGGAAGACCTCGCAGCCGATGCATGCGCTGGAGTTCTACAGCCAGATGCGGGAGTGGCTGCCTGAGGACGCCACGCTAAGTTGGGACGGCGGCGACTTCGTGCATTGGGGACGCTATGTAATGCCGGCGCGAAAACCCGGCCACTGGATGCGTCTGGGGCCTTTGGCTGGGCTTGGCGTCGGCTTCCCGATCGGCCTGGCGGCGCAAGTGATGCGCCCCAACCAAAGGTCGATCGTGGTCACCGGCGACGGGTCGCTAGGTTTCTACTTGGCGGAGATGGATACGGCGGTTCGATTCAATCTGCCGGTAATCATCATCGTCGGCAATGACGGCGGCTGGGGCGTCGAGCGCGAGCTCCAAGAGGGGCGCTACGGCGCGAAGACCGTGGCTTGCGAGTTGCGGCGCACGCGTTACGACTTGGTCATGAAAGGCTTCGGCGGCGACGGGGCGCACGTCGAGCGGCCCGAACAGATTCGGCCAGCCCTGAATCAAGCTCTGGCGAGCGATAAGCCCTTCCTTATCAACGTGGAAATCGACGGGGCGGGCTCGCCTTTCACGGAAGCGCAGTTGCGGCCCAACAAAAGCTAAGGGGCGCCGGAACACGGCGCCTGCCGCTTGCGTCTATTCGATTAGGGACGGTCGACCCTATAATTGAAGTGGCGGCGGTTTCGCCGAAAGGAAGCGCCTGATGTTTTTCGATCCAGTCTATTTGCTCTTCATCCTGCCTGGGTTGGCTCTTTCCATGTGGGCCAGCTTCAAGACGAAGTCCGCCTTCACGAAGTACTCCAAGGTGCGAGCGGCATCCGGCCTGACCGGAGCGCAGGCGGCCCGCAGAATGCTGGACATCGCCGGCCTTCAAGACGTGAAGATTCTGCGCTCGCACGGATTCCTCTCGGACCACTACAACCCGCTGAATCGCACGCTGAATCTTTCGCAAGAAGTCTATGATCTGCCCTCTTTGGCTTCCATTGGAGTCGCCTGCCATGAGGCGGGCCATGCGATTCAGCATGCCAAGCACTACAAACCGTTGTGGGTGCGGTCGTTGCTGGTGCCGACCGCGAACATAGGTTCTTCGCTTGGATACATGGTGATGGCCCTCGGCTTATTCATGTCCGGGCCGGAAGGTCCCGGATTTGTCTTTATGGCCGGGGTAATAATGTTCTCTGCGGTCATCTTGTTTCAACTCGTCACCTTGCCGGTGGAGATCGACGCTACGGCTCGCGCCAAGGAACGCGTGGTGGCGGACGGGAT
>CAMPKL010000435.1 GCA_946887065.1 uncultured Bryobacterales bacterium | reverse complement strand
CCTGACTTGCGAAACCACCCAGACAACCCCTTCCTCGACTCGAACAATCCGTTAAGCCCCCGCGCGTTCTGCGCCCCTGATCGGCTCGGCGTCGGCGCCGTCGCCGACCGCCCTTCTACCGGCCGTCCCGCAACCGCGTCGAATGCTACAGTCCTGGCTACGGTCCAAGCGACCCTGGACGGTCAACCCGTGGATGTCGTCTTCGCGGGCTTAGCGCCGAACTTCGTCGGTCTCTATCAAGTCAACTTCCGCGTTCCCTTAGACGCCCGCACTGGTTTGCTGGAACTCGTCTTCCGCGTGCAAGCGCAGTCAAGTCCAGTCGTGCGTATCCCGGTTGGGCAATAAAAAAAGGCGGCCCCCGGGGGGCCGCCAACACCAGTGCTTAGGTTTAGTTCTTTCGCTTAGTGCCTGGAGGCGATCAGCGCCCTGAGGACCTGGGCATACTCGGGCTCGGAAAGCGTCTGCAAAGCCTTCGCCTCAATTTGGCGAATCCGTTCACGCGTCAACTCGAACGCTTTTCCGATCTCTTGCAGCGTGTGTTCGCGTTCGAAGCCGATGCCGAAACGCATCCGCAGCACGCGCTCCTCGCTCGGCGACAAAGTCCGCAACAACGCGGCTGTCTTGGTCTTGAGATCGCGGGCGATCAGATCTTCGACCGGCGAGTGAGCGTTGGGATCTTCGAGAAGATCTTCCAGCGCGGACTCTTGGTCGCGGCCCACACGAGTCTCCAATGAGACCGGCGTGCGAGAGATCGAGCGCAATACTTCGACCTTGTCGACCGTCGTCTCCATGCGCTCGGCGATCTCGGCATTCGTCGGCGGCCGCCCGTATTCCTTCTCCAGGCCGCGAATAGCCCGTAGGAACTTGTTGAGCTGCTCGTTCATGTGAACCGGAATACGCACGGTCCTCGATTGGTCGGCCAGAGCGCGAGTAATCGCTTGGCGGATCCACCAAGTCGCATAGGTCGAGAACTTGAAACCGCGATGGTAGTCAAACTTCTCGGCTGCGCGCGTGAGGCCGATGTTGCCTTCCTGAATCAGGTCGAGCAAGTGCAGCCCGCGCTTGATGTACTTCTTGGCGACCGACACCACCAGGCGAAGATTCGCCGCGACCAAGTCGCTCTTGGCGGCTTCGTTGATGGCCCGGCCCTCGGCGACACGGCGCAGTGCGTGTTCGACCTGCTCGGTCGACATAGCCAATACCGGGACCGCTCCCTTGATCTTCTTTGAACGAGAGGCTCGCGCCTTGTCCACAACCTTGGCTGCGGCACGCAACGAGGACTTCGTCATGAGGAACTCATCGCTCCACTCTCGCCACAGATCCATCCGTAGCGGCAGTGCCAGGATTTGTTGCTGCAGTTGGATGACCTTGCGGTCGAGCTTCCAACGCCAACCTCTCCGCTGCGCCACTCGCGCCCGGGAGTTCGGCTGTTTGCGCAACAACTTCTGAATGTCCTTGACCAAGAGTGCGGTCTGCTCAAGCCCTTTCCGCAACTCTTTATTGAGTTTCTTCGCTTGGGCGGCATCCGCGCCGGCGTCAATGAACTGCCGGAAGCGATTCGGCCGCAAGTCCAAGTCTTCGTTGATAGCCAGAAGCTTGTCCCAAAGCCATGGGGTGCGGGCCAAGCCTTTACGGAGCTTCTTATCCCCGCGCTCCATTCGCCGCGCCAGCCGGATTTCTCCTTCCTTGCTGAGCAACGGAACGGCGCCCATTTCGCTTAGATACAGGCGTACGCTGTCCTCCGCCGGAGACGCTTCTTCGTACTCGGTGGGGTCGACGCCTTCCTCGACCACAGGCCGCGCCCATGAGGTCGAGGCCAATTCTGGAGTCTCGTCCGTTTCCTCTACTGATTCCTCAGCGTCCTCGTCCGGTCCCAGGGGCATGCGGGCGTCGTCTGTCTCTAGTTGTCTTGATTGCAGCGCCATAATGTGCCTCCCGCTCTACCTCCATCTATATGATGAGTACGAGCGCCGGAAGGTTGCAGTTGCTGTAACGTTCATCGTCATTTGCCGCGAGAAAATCGAACTCCTTCTGGTGGAATTTCCTTCTTGCATCTAAGACGGGCGAGACGCCGAAATGGCGCCTAAAAACGAACCAAAACTTCATTGCCTGGTTCGTCTTAGTACCTTGTTCGGTCACGCACCAGGCAAAAAATGACGCCAACGAGCTGCGCTCTTCTTTTATTTGCATCTACTTACGACTTCGTCTCGGCCCTCCCGGGCTACGTATCAAACCCTACAGCGCCGGCGCCGTATGAGAGGACTGGAGAGCGCTGATAAGATGGGACAAGGTGATCGAAGTCCCGCGAAAGTTGTGTTTGGGCGCGCTAGAACTGACTCCGGCGGTGACGCTGGCTCCGATGGCTGGCGTAACGGACACCGTTTTCCGCCGCTTTATCAGGAACTTAGGCGGCTGCGGCCTGATCATGACGGAGTTCACCAGTTCTGAGGGCGTGATCGCGGACGACAGACGCAAGAAGGCCGGCCAGAAAACCGTCCGCCGCAACAGTTTCAACTACCTCTACTACGAGCCGGACGAACACCCGATCGTGGCCCAGCTGTTCGGCTCCGATCCCGCCACCTTAGCGGACGCCGCGCGGGTCGTCCAAGACCTGGGCTTCGACGGCGTCGACCTGAACTTCGGCTGCCCGGTAAAAAAGGTCACGACCTGCAACGGCGGTTCGGGCCTGTTGCGGGATCTGCCGCTAATCCGCCAAATCCTGGAGCAAGTGCGGGCGGCGGTATCGATACCATTCACCTGCAAGTTCCGCACGGGCTGGAGCGACACGGAAATCGTCTGTTGCGAAGTCGGGCGCCTAGCCGAATCCTGCGGGCTACAGGGCGTGGCGCTGCATGGGCGTACGCGCGAGCAAGGCTATGCCGGCAATGCCAATTGGGACAGGATCGCGGAGTTGAAGCGAGCCGTCTCGATTCCGGTCGTCGGCAACGGCGACGTCTTCAGCCCCGAGGATGCCGTGCGGATGTTCCAGCACACGGGCTGTGACGGCGTGATGATCGGCCGGGCGGCGGCGTCCAACCCGTGGATCTTTCGGCAGATTCAGCAATACGTCGCCGGCGGTGAATACGACGAGCCGACGGAACAGGATCGCTACGAAATGATTCGCGACTACTACCAAATGCTGCTGAATCGAGGCGACCGTGTCTCGGGACGCGTCGACGGCAAGATGAAGCAGTTTGCCACCTACTTCACTCGGGGGGTACGCAACGGCTCCCAGCTGCGCAGGGCGATCTATCGCTGCGCCGGCCCGCAAGAGGTCATCGACGCCGTCGAGCGCTTCTTCGAAGAGCAGTTGTCCGCAGCGGCGGCCTAAGAGGCCTTCTTCACCTTCACAATCAGATACGTGATCGGCTTGCCGGGCGCGACGACCACCTGGTGAGCCGTCCCCGGAGGGATGTTGACGACATCGCCGGCTTGCAGGTCCACCTTACGAGCGCCTTCGACTCCCGTACCCCGCAGTTCTCCAGGTGAGTCCACGCGGGAGCCGGTCAGCTTGCCGCCGACCATCAGCGTCGCGGCGCCGGACTGCACGACGTAGAAGTCCGTCCATTCGGCGTGGGTTTCCGCGGGACCGCTGGCTTCGCGGTAGACCATCAGCACGTTATGGTTGCCGAACTCCCCCAGGTTCTTGACGGCATAGTGGTCGGCGTTGAGGTTCTTGGTTAGATCGACTTCGGTCGTACCCAACTCTTTATCGGGCCAAACGACAGCATCGTCGGCGGCGCCCAAAGGCAGGGCCGCCAGAGCGGCAATCAGCAACAAAATACGCATAGAATTCTCCCTGGGGGGTTAGCGGCTTCTAGTTTAGACGCTCCACCTCGACGCGCAAGTGATCTGTCGGCGGCAATGCCGCAATCGTACCGGCAATCAGCATGGTCTCCTCAATTTCCGCGGATGCTTGCTCTCCCAAAGGTTCCTCCAACGCGACATGGAAGGTCGCCAGCGGCATGGCGTCGGCGGGGGCGTCAATGGTGTTCAACTTCACGTCGAGTTCCACGCCGTAAAGTTCCCGGTTGCTGTGGTTGATCACGACAGCCTGCACCAACGGAGTGAGCTCTTCGTCATAGCGAAAACGCAGACCCGTCACTTCGATCGGTCCGGCTAGGCCGCTGCCGCCGAT
>CAMPKL010000434.1 GCA_946887065.1 uncultured Bryobacterales bacterium | reverse complement strand
TAAAACGCCTTCAGCTCCCGCGCCGGCTATCAGCTGTACATCGCCGACGGCGCCCGCTTTCGCTTCGTTCCACAGGTTGAATAAGTCCGCTTCTCCAAGCAGAGGCCCTTCGCCCCACGTGGAGCCGACGATGATGCCGCTCACCTTGGTCAGTCCCAGGCGACCCAAGTTGTGTCGGATTTTCGTGACGTAAAGCTCGCCCCGGTGATTAAAGGGTGTGGCAATCGGGCAAAGAACGCCGCGGAGTTTCATCATCATGGAACTCCCCATTGTAGCGGCGTTCGCGCTTTCCTAGGCCGTGACCAACGCCGGCGAGGATCCCTTGGCAGAGGCCGCTTGTTTCCGTTCGTCGGCGGTCACGTCAACCTGCCGCAAGGCTTGTTCCACGCCATTTCCGCCTCGGCCCTTGACCGCATACATCGCTTCATCGGCGAGACCAAAGAGCTCGGCCCAATGGGCCCCCTCGCCGCACGACTCGGGATACACGGCCACGCCGAAACTGGCCGTGATCGTGAGTGACGGCGGGGGCAAGCCTTCCAGAGTGACGGCGCGGATGCCGTCGCAGATGCGTTCCGCAACGCGAGTGACGTGTTCCATCCCTTCGTTGGGAATGATCAAGACGACTTCGTCGCCGCCGTAGCGGAACAGCGAGTCGCCCTTGCGGACGACGGACCTCATCGCAGCCACGGCCGACCCCAACAACTGATCGCCGCACTGATGACCAAAGCGATCGTTGACCTGCTTAAACTTATCCAAATCGCATACGGCCACGCCGTAAGGACGGCCAGTTCTCAACGCATTCGCATGCGTCAACTCGATTTGTTCCTGAAATGCAGTTCTGTTCCCCGCGCCGGTGACCGGATCCACACGACTCAATACCTCCAATCCTTGGTTGTGAGCGGTGAGTCTCGTGTTGAGTTGTCTCAGCTCTTGTTCCAAGGTCACGATGCGTTGGGCGACGATCAGGCGGACGCGAAGTTGTTCGGGGTCGAGGGGCTTGCCGACGAAATCGTCCGCGCCGGCGGACAAGGCTTCCAGCAAGTTCTTTCGTGCGGCGTGTTGAGTAAGCAAGACCACGTAGGTGTAGTGGCCAAACGCCGCGGCTCGAATGCGTCTGCAAAGGGTAAGACCGTCCTCCACCGGCATGTCCAGGTCCGTGATGACGATCGGGATCTCGTCGTCTTTCAGCTTGTTCCATGCCGCCAGCCCGTCGGAGGCGGTTTCGACCTCATAGCCGAAATTGGTCAGCGTCTTGTGTACCGAGAACAGAGTCGTCGGATCATCTTCCGCGACGAGGACTCTCACGGCTTTATCGACCTTCGCTTTTCGCTTGCAAGACGCAATCCTGCAGCGCTGAGCGGACACGCTCGAACTCTTCGCGAAGACCGGCGCCGTGGAAACGCTCCACTGCCCCTGTCTCCGCGCGAAGTTCCAACTCGGAACAAAGTCGGGCTAGCTCCTCTGCGCCCACATTGCCGCTGGCGCCCCGCAGTCGATGAGCCGTCATGGTGATGGACGGCCAGTCCTCTGACGCTATCGCTCGCTCTAGGGAAATCAGCTGATCTCCGACCTCGGTCAAGAAAATCTCCACCAGCTCTCCCATGAACTCGGAATCCTCAAGGACAGCTTCCCGCAGACGCGCGACGTTAACCGAATCAGGCATCGACAGCCTCCCTAAGTCATATCGGCCGACCGGCTGAAATGATGAGGACGTGGGGTGGGCAGCAGCTTAGGCGCGCCGGCGGCCCTGGGAAACGCGAGATACGGCGTTGACCAGCTTGCGGTAGGGAATCGTCTCGAAACTCTCGATTCTCAAAAACTCGCCGTCTCTCCAAGAGCTAAACAGCCAGCGGGAGATGATCGCCATGGAGTCTTGCAGTTCGGTCAACGCGCCTCGCTGAAACACCGCATTCTCCAAGGCTTCGCGCAGCCTCTGGTCAAGAGAACCCGCCTCCGCGAGTTGCAGTTGGAGCTCGATCTTGGGTTGCAGATAGCCGCCGCAAACCGGAAGCAGCGCGATGGAATTCTTCAAGGCGCCCTTTTGCACGACGAGGCCATGCCAATGGTCCAAATCCGCCGCCTCGGGTGAGGAGAGGAATAGTTTGCGGGCGGCGAGGGCCTTATCGTGCAGGCTCTTGGCTGCCTCAAAGTTGAGCTGTTCGCTGGCGGCGTTTCTCTGCCGCTCCAGGGCGCCGGCGAGCGATTCGCCTCGCGATTCAAGGGCCAATAGGAGCCGTCCGAATTCCGATCGATACTCCGCATCTCCGGCGGCTTGCTGACAGGGCCGCATACACTTGCCGATTTCGCCGAAAACACAACCCGGATGTTCGGGCGCCGGATCCAAATTCTCGGTGCAACGGCGAACCTGGAAGAAATCCAGCAGACCTTCCTGGAAGTGCTCGGCGAACACCCGGCTTCGGAAGGGTCCGTAATGGAGGGCGGCGCCCCGAATCCGCGACGTGACGGCGAGGCGTGGGAAGCGGTTGTTCTGGAGGGTCTTGACCAGCGCTGGACAGCGCAGCCGCAACTTCTCGCCGTAGTCCTGCGGCCAGGCTTCACGCGCGGCGCGCCACAAGACGACTCTGGCCTCGAACGCGGATCCCGCCGGCTGAAACGCGATGCGCACGACGCGATCTCCAAACAGGCCCCGCAGACGGGTGATACGCCGCCGCAGATTGCGGGCCTGCCCCAAGTAGGGCTGGCCCCTTTCGAGGTCGATCCGAATGACTCCAAGGCCGTCGGGAACGGCATGAACCGCCTCGCCGGCGGGCAGGTCGAGGGGATAGGAGAACGCCAGCTGCATGCGGAATGCGCCCGCCGGGACGGCGTTTCGAGTAAGGTAGCACGAAGTGGAGTGGCTGCCCTCCGTCGCCTGCGGTCTCATCTCGGCGGTCTTGCTGTGGCGCTGGAGATCGCTTGGCGGCCGCCGCCCGCCCGCGCATTTTTGGGTGGGACTGGCGCTGCAAGCCCCAATATGGGCCAGCGCGTACTACCCTTTCGCTGAATCGTGGATCCTCGCCTCGTGGGGTCTTTGGCTGACCCTCGACGGTTTGGCGGCGAGTTGCCGGCGGCCATCGCTCATCGGCACACAACCTGAGGCTGTCGTTTGGGCGTTGGTCATCTCCACGTTCGGGTGGGCCGGCGTCGAATACCTCAACTTGTACTTTCCGGTTTGGACGCTGTTGGGATTTTCGTTTAACCCGCTGGTCCGGGAAGTTTCGGTTGGGCTGCTGGGTGCGGCAGTCGTTCCGACGGTTTTGGTTGTCGCCTCGCTAGCGGCCGCGAAGCCGCCCGGCTCCGCTGCGGGTCGTTTGTTGGCGCTGGCCGCGGGGGCGGTCACATGGGCCGTGTTCGACACGCTGTGGAGCCGGCTTGGTCCAGCGGAAAGGCTCTTTGTGGGATATTCTTTCTCTCCCACGATTCTTTTGGCGGTTCTAGCCGTCTGCGCTCTTGGCCTGGTCGCAATCTACAACGTCTCCGCCGATTTCCTCGGCAAACCGCGCTTCGACCCGTTTTCGCGAACCGAGTGAGGCGACTATGCTACGCTTCCCGCTGATAGCTCCCCTTGGGCTCTATGTGGTTTCTCGACCGCTTGGCGCTGGAGCTCCTCGCACCCCTTGCTGTTTGGGTTTTCGCGAGCGGTCTTGACGATCTAGTCATCGACTTGAGCTGGTTTTGGTTGCTCCTGCGTGGGCGGCGCGGGACAGGTTCGCGCCCCAACCAGCAGCCAAGCGGTGAGCCGCGTGTCGCTATTCTCGCGCCCTGCTGGCAAGAGCATGCGGTGCTGGAACGGATGCTCCGGCGAAATCTAGAGAACATACGCTACGGCAACTACGACATCTGGATCGGCCTCTACCCGAACGACCAGCCATCGTTGCTCGCGGCAACCCGGGCCGGCCTGTTATCCGAGAAAATCCACCGAGTTGTCGGTTCGCGGCCAGGACCGACGACGAAAGCCGACAACATGAACCAATTGATCCGGGGAATTCTCTCGTGGGAGAAGCGCACCGGCATCCGTTACGACTTCTTTTTGTTCCATGACGCGGAGGACGTGATTCACCCCTACGAGCTGCACGAGGCGGCCAGACTCCTGCAGCAAAGCCATATGGTTCAGTTGCCGGTCTTGCCGTTGGCCATGCCGCC
>CAMPKL010000433.1 GCA_946887065.1 uncultured Bryobacterales bacterium | reverse complement strand
CGCGATTGAGGGGGAAGGAGCTCTGGTGGCCGGAGCGGTGTTGTCACAACGCGGCCACATGTCGTTCGGCGGCGTCATCATCGCTTCATTTCTCGGCACGTTCTTGATTGCCGAAGGCATGTTCCACTTAGCCAAGTGGAAAGGGCGCGCTTGGGTGGTGAAGAAGGCGGGAGGCGATCCGCGGTTGCTGCGAATCGAACGCTGGCTCAACAAACGCGGCGGACCGCTGCTGCTATTTGGACGGTTTCTGTGGGGCATGCGCATTTGGATTCCGGCGGTGTGCGCGGTGGGCGGGATGCCGGCGAAAAAGTTCTTCTTATGGAACATTGCGGGCGCGATTGTTTGGACAGCGATCGTCGCGCCCATCGGCTACTATTTTGGCGAAGCTCTTGAATCGCTTGACCCGCAGATGCAGAACGCAGCGCTCGCCGTGGTCGTGGCGCTGACGCTAGTGGTTGTTTTTTCGGTGCTGCGCCAAGCTCGCAAGACCGCTAACACGGACTAGGCCGCCTGGCGCGGGCCAATTTGCGATGCTAAGGGCGGCATGCAAGACCGCAATTTGATTGGCTCGGAATGGATCTCCGCGTCCGGCGCAGAGATCGATGTTACGAACCCCGCGACAGACGAAAAGATCGCCTCAGTGCCCAAGGGCGGGGCCGCGGAGGCGCGGCGGGCGGTCGCCGCGGCGGCGGAAGCCTTGCCGGAGTGGCGCGGCAGAACGGCGGCCGACCGCGGCAAGATCCTGAGGCGCATCGCTAGCCTGATGCTCGAACGCCAGGAGCCGCTGGCGGAGTTGATGACTTGCGAGCAGGGCAAGCCGCTAGCGGAGGCGCGCGGCGAGATCGCCTATGCCGCCTCGTTTATCGACTGGGCCGCGGACGAAGGGAAACGGCTGTATGGCGAGATGGTTCCGGCGTCGGCGGAGAATAAGCGCATCTTGGTGCTGCGCCAGCCGGTGGGCGTGACGGCCTGCATTACGCCCTGGAACTTTCCGTCGGCGATGATTGCGCGCAAGTTGGGACCCGCGTTGGCGTGCGGCTGCACGATGGTGGTAAAGCCGGCCGCGCAGACGCCGCTGTCGGCGATCGCGTTGGCCGAGATCGCGCTGGAGGCGGGACTGCCGCCTGGAGTGATGAACGTCGTCACCGGCGATTCCAAGGCGATCAGCGGGGAGTTGTTTTCGAATCCTGCGGTTCGCAAGGTCTCGTTCACGGGCTCGACGGAGGTCGGCAAGATCCTGATCAAGCAGTCGGCCGAGAACGTCACGCGGCTTTCGTTGGAGTTGGGCGGGCACGCGCCGTTTTTGGTTTTCGACGATGCCGACGTAAAAGCGGCGGTCGCGGGCGCGATGGCCAGCAAGTACCGGAATATGGGCCAGACCTGCGTTTGCCCGAATCGCTTCTATGTGCAGGAAGGCATCTATGACGAGTTCGTCGCGGGGCTGACTGAGGCGGTCGAAGCGCTGCGCATCGGTTCGGGGCTGGAGGAAGGCGTACAGGTGGGGCCATTGATTGACGATCCGGCGATGGAAAAAGTCGAGCGGCACGTCAGCGATGCGCTGGAAAAGGGCGCGAAGCTTCGCACGGGCGGCAAGCGCGCCAAAGTCAACGGGTTAGCGGACCGCTTCTACACGCCGACGATCATCGAGCACTTCACGGCGGACATGGCGCTGGCCCGCGAGGAGACGTTCGGTCCGGTCAGCCCTCTGCGGCGTTTCAAACATGAGGACGAGGCGATTGAGATGGCCAATGATTCGCCCTACGGGTTGGCGTCGTATTTCTATACGCGCGATGCGTCGCGGCTGATGCGCGTGGCCGAACGGTTGGAATACGGTATCGTGGGCGCCAACGACGGCGCGCCGTCGACCGCGCAAGCGCCCTTCGGCGGAATGAAGCAGTCCGGCATTGGACGGGAGGGCGGGCGGTACGTGATGCACGAGTACACGGAGATCAAATACGTGTCGTGGGGGCTGTAAACCCGCCGCGGGTGTAGGATAGGGGCGAGCCATGCGTCTCCACATATTGCGATTCGTTTCCTTGTTTGCCGCCCTGGCCTGCCTAGCCTTGCCGCTGGCGGCGCAGGTGGAGTTCAACCGCGACGTTCGGCCCATCCTTTCGGAACGCTGTTACACCTGCCACGGCCCGGATGAGACGAAGCGGCTCAGCGGGCTGAGGTTCGACACGGAAGCGGGGGCGAAGGCGGACTTGGGAGGACGTTTCGCGATCGTTCCAGGTGATCCTGGACGCAGCGAGATGATTCAACGAGTGACGTCGGACGACCCGGCGCGGCGCATGCCGCCAGCGTATGCGGGCCACGCCAAGCTGACCGATGCCGAGATTAACGTTCTGACCCGCTGGGTGGAGCAGGGCGCGGCGTGGCAGGGGCATTGGTCGTTTGTGATTCCGACGCGTCCCGAGACGCCGGCGGCGAGCGACCCGGCTTGGCCCAAAAATGCGATCGACAATTTCGTTCTTGAACGGCTGGACCGGCAGGGACTGAAGCCGTCCCCTGCTGCGGATCGGCGCGCGCTGATTCGGCGCGTCTCGTTGGATTTGACGGGCTTGCCGCCGACGCTTGCGGAGGTGAATGCGTTCGTCGCCGATTCATCTCCGGATGCCTATGAGAAAGTCGTGGACCGGTTATTGAGCTCGCCGCATTACGGCGAACGGATGGCGATGCGCTGGTTGGATGCGGCTCGCTATGCCGACACGAACGGCTACCAGACCGATGCCGAGCGCTCGATGTGGCGCTGGCGCGACTGGGTAATTGGGGCGTTCAACCGCAACATGCCATACGACCAGTTCACGATTGAGCAACTCGCGGGAGACTTGTTGCCGAATGCGACGCGTGACCAGATTATCGCCACGGGCTTTAACCGCAACCATCGCGGCAACGGAGAGGGCGGCATCATCGGCGAAGAGTACGCGGTGGAATACGTCGTCGATCGCGTCGAGACGACTTCGACGGTTTGGCTCGGGCTGACCTTGGGCTGCGCGCGCTGCCACAACCACAAGTACGACCCCTTCACGCAGAAGGAGTTCTACCAGATGTTCGCCTACTTCAATCAGGTGCCCGAGAGCGGCAAGGCCTTCAAATACGGCAATTCGCCGCCGCTGATTACCGCGCCGACTGCTGAACAAGAAGCCGAAATGGAGGCGCTGGACGCGAAGCTGGCTGCGGCGCAGCGCAAGGTGGAAGCGGCGCGGGCGGAAACGGACCGGCGGCAAGCGGAATGGGAGAGAAATCTGGCCGGCGAGAAGCGCATCGACTGGGCGCCGCCCTACGAGATCGCGGTGGCGATGCCGCTGGACGGAGGGCTTGAGGCGGTGGTCACGCCGGACCCGCCGCAATCGGCGCAATATCGCTACCTGATGAGCAACGGCCCGGTCGGCGGCAATGTAGCTTCAGGGCCGCCCGAATGGAAGGACGGGGAAGCGGCTTACGGCGAAGGCATCTCGGGCGCTGCCGGGGAATTTGACGGGAAGCGCTATATCCAAGCGGGCAATGTGGCCAATTTTGGCTTCTTCGACGCCTTTACGCTGTCGGCGTGGATTTTCCCGACTGCGTCGACGGGCGCGATTGTGAGCCGTGCGGTGGACGAGGAGCAAGGTCAGGGATTCACGTTCTCGCTCAACGACGGGCATCTGTACGCCAGCGTGATCCAGCGTTGGCTGGACGACGGCATACGCATCGAGAGCGAAGAGACGGTGCCGCTGAATCAGTGGTCGCACGTGACGTTCACGACGGACGGCTCGCGTCTGGCGGAAAACACGAAGTTCTATCTCAACGGCAAGCTGCTGAAGACCACGGCCCATCTGGACTATATGAACCAGCCTTTCGCCGCCAAGGAACCGCTGCGGATCGGCGCGGGACAGGGCATGCGCTTTGAGGGGCGGATCGCGAAGGTGCGCCTCTACAGGGCGGAAGTGACCGAGCAAGAGGTTGCGGTGTTGGCTTCGGCGCAATCGTTGAATGAGATCGCCGCTATCCCAGCGGATAAACGCAGTGAGGCGCAGGCGAAGAAGTTGCGCCAGGCTTACTTGGACCGCTATGCGCCGAAACGGTTGCAGGCGTTGAACGAAGAGCTGCGGGATCTGCAGTTGACGCGCCGCCGCATGGTCGCCGATCTGCCGACCGTAATGG
>CAMPKL010000432.1 GCA_946887065.1 uncultured Bryobacterales bacterium | reverse complement strand
CGGGGCGGCGGCGCCGCCTTCCCGCGCCACCGCCGGCGCTCGTCGCGGATTACGGGACGAGATCGACTTTCGTGTTGTCCATATCCATGTTGGTGTCGTTGAGCAGTTCCACCGCCGTGCTCCCGCTGAAGAAGACCGTGTTGCCCTTGAACACGTTGTAACGGGACGCGGCCGAGGCCTGGATGCCCACGCCAAAGCCCGAGATGGAATTGCCGTAGACCAGATCACCGATGGGTCCGTTGGCATCGTTGTCGGCGGGGTTGTAGCAGATCCCCAAGATGCCGTTGGTCCCGGCGGAGAGCGTGTTGTGGGCAATCCGGTTCCCCGAACTCATGCCGCCTCGAACGAAGATTCCGAGACCCGTGTTGTAGATCGAGTTGTGCTCCACGACGACGTTCGTCGACTGCACGATCATCACGCCTGTCTCCGGCGGCGGCGACACGACTGGCAGGCCTTCTCCGCTGATCTGGAGGTTCGTCAGAACGACATTCGAGCTGTTCATTACGATGACGCCAAAGGCGGAATTGGAGATGATGCCGTTGGAGACTCGGACGCCTCGGGCGCCATCGATCCGGATGCCGACGCCGAGCTTACCGCCGGCGCCGGTCAACGAAAGGCCGTTGAGGTCGACGGTGACATCGCTGGCTGTAATGGTGATCGCCGCGCGGTCGTTGCTGGGCGAGCGCAGGTCGCTTTGCAGGACATAATTTCCGGGCATGTCAATGATGCCGGAGAAGGGAACGCGTTTGCCGTCGTTGGCAGCGGCGAGGGTAGTGGTCAGGGTCAGCATGGCGGCAAACGCCGCCGCGAGTCGTTTCATGTTCATTGCATCGTCTCCTCTAAATTCTTGTCGGGTCGACGCCCAACCTCGATTTAGTCGACGCAACTGCGTGAATCCCCCTCGGCTATCCTAGGAAAATGTTCCCCGTTCGGGTGTTGCTTCTCTTGTGTTCCTTCGCGCCGGGGATATTCGCTCAGCAGAATCTCTTTGTTGGCGGCTACGTGGGCGTGTCCACGCTCTCTGCGGACGCCCGCACCGATGTCGCCTCATCCGGCGCACAGTTCAGCTCATACAAGCCTGAGAACGGACTGACCGCGGTCGGGTTCGCGGGCCGGCACCTGAGCGACTGGGTCAGCGTGATGGGGAGCTACGGCTGGAATCGGAATTCGATGCTGCTGGCCGCCGGCGATGCCGGGCCTGTTCCGAACGCGACTTCGCGGGAGTACGCGTCGTCGATGCACACGGTGATCGGAGAGGCGCTGTTCTACTTCCGCCCGCGGCGCAGCCGCATCCGGCCCTACTTGTCAGGAGGTGCGGGACTGGTAGATATCAATGCCGCATCGCGAGGAACCGCTGGCGGCTTCGGGCGTCCTCCATCGCTGCCGGACTCAATCGATCACACGGGAGCAGCGTTTCGAGTGGCAGTCGGAATCGACCTGTTCGTATGGAGGAATACGGCTCTGCGGTACAGCTTCAGCGAGACGATCCAGGGCAATCCATTCAGCGCCGCCCTCACGCCGGCCGCTCCGCGTGATCTGGCGAACTTCCAGAACTGGCTGGGCATGGCGTTTCACTTCTGAAATTCCGAGTAGGGGCAGTGCGGCCACCAGATCGGCGCCTTATCCAGGTTCTCGGCCAAGACACGGGCATGACAGACACGGCAGTGGAACATCTGCTTCATCTGTTGGCCGGCGGGTGTGATCTGAACAAGCTCCTCGAACACGCAGAGGGGGCTGCCGGCGGCCTTGGTGGCGGTGACATCCAGCAGGGGGCCGCTCACCTGTTGGGCTTCGATGAGGGCGGTGTACGTCAGGCTCAAGAGGCGCGCGGGCGCACCGGCATCCGGTCCGAGTTCATGTTCGGATTCCCGGGCGAGCCGCTCGAAGTCCAGTTCATCACTCATTGCCGGTACCAACCAGTCGTCGCTCATTTGTATACCATCGCTGCCTGAATTGCTCGCGCGCCCGTGCCAGCGCGCGCTCCACCGCCTTCACCGACTTCCCCGTCTCCGAAGCCATCGACTCCGCGCTCCAGCCTTCCCAATAGCGCCAAAGCAGCAGAATGCGGGCGGACTCATCAACCAAAGCGAGAACCTGCCAGACCCCCCGGGCGGCTTCGTCTTGCTCAAGCGAAAGCGTCAAATCTTCACCGTCGGCCTGTTCCGGGGCGTCCTCGTCGAACTGAAACTCGCGCAGGCGCTTCCGGTAATGGTCCTGCACTTTGTGCCGGGCGATCCCGAGAAGCCAGGTTTTGACAGCCGACTGGCCGCGAAAGGACTCCAGGCCCTGCCACGCCTCCAGGAACACCTGCTGAAACAGATCCTCCACCAGGTCCTGCTTTGGCATCAGTCGGCGAACCAGGTAGGCATGGACCGATCCCCCGAAACGCGAAACGAACTCGGCCGTCGCCTTGCGATCCTTCCGAAGGACCGCGGCGACGAGTTCCGAATCGCTTTGCTGCGGAGCCTCCTGAACCACTCAATTCCAATAGTCGCACCTGGTGGGAGGAATCCCCCTGCTTTATGCGGAACGAGACATGGATCACCCTTAGGGACCGAAAGGGCCGGTCTGAGACAGCCCTTGCAGGCAGCAGCCAAATCGGAAATCCGGGTTCGCATCGGCAGCATCGCCGTCCTTCGCGCGTCCACTCCTCAGAGGCTTCCTAGGTTAGGCCTAGGGGATCTGCTTGCTTTCACCCTCAGAACATTCATCTAAGGTTTTTGCGCATGGGCGGAAGGGGTAATCACTGTAGTTTGGCCGCGGTTCTAGGCTCTTAGCCTGGTAGAGGCAAACGTGCCTAGGAGGTGTCCCCCCAACTCGCTTCAGGAATGTAGAAACAAATGCTCCCGTATAAATCTGCAACGCTCAAGAACTTCACTCTGGCTTGCGTGGCCTCGTTTTTAGCCCCCCTATTGGCGCCCACGCCCCTGCTCGCCGAAGGCATCGCCTTCATATCCGACCGCGACGGCAACTTCGAAATATACGCGGCGAACAACGACGGCAGTTCACCCAAGAATCTGACGGAGCACTCCGCCTTCGATTACAATCCCGAATGGTCACCCGACGGGTCGAAGATCGTCTTCGAGAGCGACCGCGCAGGCAATAACGAAATCCACGTTATGAATGCGGACGGCAGTTCTCCCGTTAACCTCACGAACGATGCGGCATACGAGATCAATCCGCATTGGTCGCCCGACGGCTCAAAGATTCTCTTCGAACGCTATCCTGATATCGGGTACGGCAATCTTTGGGTGATGAATGCCGACGGCTCGAATCCAGTCAATTTGACGGATGCGGACGCTAATAACTACGATGCCCAATGGTCGCCCGACGGATCCAAAATCGTCTTCACATCCGATCGGACAGGGGACGAAGAAATCTTCGTCATGAATGCTGACGGCAGCTCCGTCGCCAACCTGACGAATCATTCCGCTTCCGACTCGGTCGCACAGTGGTCGCCTGACGGCTCGCGCATCTTATTCATTTCCGATCGAGACGATTACGACTTCGAAGTCTACGTCATGAACGCGAACGGAAGTTTGCCGGCCAACCTCAGTAATGCCGTCGGCTTCGACTGGAAGGCCAAGTGGTCTCCCGACGGAAGCAAGATCGCGCTGGAAAGTTTCAGGGACTTCAACTACGAAATCTATGTGATGAAGGCGGACGGCACCGGCGCAGTCAACGTTTCCGACAACCCAGGGGGCGATGAGTTCAATGCGCGGTGGTCACCAACCGGCGCGAAAGTGGCGTTCGAGTCCATGGGCGCCTCCGACTTCGAAGTCTTTTCCGTCAGTGCGGATGGCAGCTCACTGGTTGATCTCACAAACAATGCGGCGAACGACTTCGACCCCAGGTGGACGAGCTCCGGCGGTCCCACGCCGGAGCCCGGCGGCGAAGCTACGGCTGAAGAGCTCTTAATTGATCTCCTCAGCGACGTCGAAGCGCTGCCCAGCGCCGGCGTTAACAGCGGGCAAGCCACCGCACTTGCCAACCAACTCGAGAGCGCTCTCAGAAGTCTGCAGGGGACCGGCCCAGCGTCCGCCTGCGACAAGATCGAGCAGTTCATCAAAGACGTGGATAAGAAGTCGCCCCGCTTCATCACCTTCCCGGTCCGGGATGAACTGATCGAGAAGGCCGAGGCGATCCTAGTCGCGCT
>CAMPKL010000431.1 GCA_946887065.1 uncultured Bryobacterales bacterium | reverse complement strand
GTAAGAGCGACACAGAAACTAGGGTCGACCCAAAGACATCTCCGGTTCCCCGCTTAGAAGGGAATCCGCCCGCCGTTCGGCGGGCTTTCTTGTTTCACGGCAAGAAAGCCCGCCGGGCGGTGGTTCTAACCTCAATCCCCATGGCGAATCGCAACCGACAACCCCCAACCCAAGGTCCATTCTCAGGGCCAACCCTCGCAAACGCAGGCCCCCCGTAGGGCGCAAACCGGCCTCGAGCCGACCTGACCGCGCCAGCGGCGGCCCATCCGCTTGATGCGTCCGACGGGTGCCAAGCAGGTTCCAAAAAAACTTCTAATCTTCCGCTTGCTAAAGGGCCTAACCGTAAGTAACCTACCCGTAGTACGAACACTTGTTACGGTGTTTAATGGACGGGGTCCCCCAACCTGTTGCGCAAAAAAGTTTTAATCGCCGACGATCACCAGCTGATCCTGGATGGACTCTGCAAGATTCTCGAAGTTGACTTCGAAGTGTTGAAGCCGGTCCTGGACGGCCGGGCCCTCCTGCGCAGTGTTGCCGCGTTGCAGCCTGATGTCGTGCTCGCCGATATTTCGATGCCGCTGCTCAACGGTCTCGATGCCGCCGCCGAGATCTCAGAAACTTATCCGAAGACTAAAGTCATCATCTTGACGATGCACGCCGATGTCGCCCTAGCCGCCAAGGCATTCGATGTCGGCGCTGCGGGGTATTTGCTGAAGAACGCCGCCGGCACGGAGCTCAAGACCGCCATCGAAACAGTTCTGCGAGGGGATACCTACATACCTCCTTCGCTGGCAGACAAATTATTGAAGACCTATCGCGGATCGGCCAAAGTAATGCAGCCGGAACGGGCCGAATTGACGCGCCGCCAGCGTGAAGTTCTGCAACTGATCGCAGAGGGCAAAACCGCGGCTGAAGCGGCCGGCATACTGCATCTGTCGCCTAGGACCATCGAGTTCCACAAGTACCGCATCATGGACGTCCTTGGTCTTGAATCGAACGCTGAACTCATTCGCTACGCGATCGATATTGGCCTGATTCATGGGGACTCGGCGGACCCTGCCGTGGCCCCGTGATGAACTTCCCGTAGTTCCTAGGGCGTAGGACTGGTAGATCTTCTGTAAGCCCATATTCAACGCGCGGCTTACAGTAGGGGCATGTTAACCCCCGACGAATTTGCGAAAGCGTACGAACAATCCTACTCCAGGACCGTTAGGTTTCTGCAGTCCCGCGGCATCGACTCAGACGTCGCCGAGGAAGTAGCTCAGAGCGCCTGGACCCGCGGCTGGGAAAGACAGTCTCAACTCCAGTCCAACGCGGCGCTCGTGCCCTGGATCAACTCCATCGCGCTGAACGCCCTGCGGGGCTTTCTCAGGAAACAAACCCGAACCCCTCAGCTCTCCGAAGAGGGGCAGGAAACCATCCCCGCGGAGGAGCGAATGAGCCTGAGCGACCGCTTTGATCTGGCCCGCGTGCTCTCTTGCTGCACGCCGATGGAACAAAAGTTGTTATGGGCGTACTGGGGCGAAGGCTTCACTTCAAAGGAAATCGCCGCGCAGCTAGGAATTAAGCCCGTCAGCGTCCGCGTCCGCCTCGGCCGCCTCGCGCGAACTCTCGACGAGATATTCCATCCGCGTGCGATAGCTGGGCGGGAAAGCGTGACACAGTAATAACTGGAGCGGCTTCGTTTTTTGCACCAGGTTTTGGTAATCGATGACCACCGCCAGATTCGTGAGATGGCCTCGCGCCTCCTGGCGGGCCGCTACGACGTAACGTTGCGGGCGGACGCGCTCGATATCGTCGCTGATTTCGAGCGCCTCCACCAGCCCGTCGTCGTTCTCGACATATCCTTGCCCACACTGGACGGCTTTGCCGCCGCTCGGCTCTTGAAGCGCCGCCACCCCGAAGCGAAGATCGTGTTTTTCAGCAGTGATCCCAATCCGCGCACCGTCCAAGAGGCCTTCGCCCTCGGCGGCAGCGCCTATGTAGTCAAGACGCGAGCAGTCGCTGAACTCATCCCGGCGATTGAGGCGGCCATCGACGATTCCGTGCCTCCGTTGTAGTCACCCAATCGGCCCGGCGCCTCGCGGCTGGACGGCTATAATGCTGCGCAGTCCTTTTTCGGTAAGCACGTGGGCATTCCTAGGGCAGTCGATTCCGATACTCGATCGTTGGCAATCAGCTTGGCTGTTGCTGGGGTCCTCTTCGTGGGCGACCTGTTCATTCCGAACGGAATGGCCTACGGAGTCAGCTATACGATCGTCATCCTGCTGACCCTCTCTTCTCCCAAACGCCGTGTGACGTTCGCGGCAACAGCCGTCGCCACCGTATTGACGATTCTGGGCGCTTTTCTGGCTTCCCAGATCAGTCCGCAGGCTCCGCTGCCCGAGGTCGTGGTCAACCGCCTTTTCGCCATCGCGGCGATTTGGGCCATTGCATTCATCATTGTGCGTCACAAGACGACGGCCAAGGCGCTACAGCTGAATCAACAGCACAAGGCGGCTATTGTAGACAGCGTTCAAGCCGCTTTCGTCGAGATGAACGATTCGGGACGGATCACCGGTTGGAATCCTCATGCCGAGGTCGTCTTCGGTTGGAACCGTGACGAGGCGATCGGGCGCCCGCTCGCTGAAACGATCATTCCCGCCGGAGCTCGTAGCGCCCACAACCGCGGACTTCGGCGATTCCTGGCAACAGGGCAAGGCGCGATTCTCAATAGATGGATTGAGCTGCAAGGGCAGCGCCGCGACGGTGCGGTTTTTCCTGTGGAATTATTGCTTGGCGTCCGGCAAATGGAGTCCGGCGATCACGGCTTCTTCGCCTTCATCCAAGACGTCAGCGAACGCAAGCTCGCCGAGGGCCAACTTAGAGCGAATCACAGTTTGATGGCCGCTTTAGCCGGCCGTTTGATCTCGTCTCATGAAGACGAGCGCCGCAGGCTCGCACGCCATATACACGACGATTTCAGCCAGCGCTTGGCGATCTGGACGATTACGCTGGCCGGGGCGGAACAAGATTCACCGCAAGAGGTGCGGCACGTGATGCAAGACCTAAGGGAGCAGGCTGAACAGCTTGCCTCGGATCTGCACGAGATGTCGCATCGCCTCCATCCCGCAATCTTGCAACAGCTGGGTCTAGTCGCCAGCCTTCGAAGCGAATGTGATCGCTTTCAGGAACTCGAACGCATCAATTGCTCATTCAGTTCGGACGTAGAGGCGGAAGTGCCGGACGCAATCGCGCTCACCGCCTACCGCGTCGTCCAAGAGGGGCTTCGGAATGTCGCCAAGCACGCTCACGCTCAACACGTGGAAGTACGCCTGGCCTCGGCGAATGGGAGAATTCAGGCGTCTATCGCGGATGACGGAATCGGATTCACGGTCGGTGAGTCCGACGAGAAAAGTCATCTTGGATTGTTGAGCATGCACGAGCGGGCCCGCTCCGTTCAGGGGCGGGTGACAATCACCTCTCAGCCCGGCCAGGGCGCCCGCGTGGAACTGGACATGCCGTTGACCGCAGCAGCTTTCCGGCACGACGCCGCGGCGAAAGATCAGCCCGCTCTGGGCGAGCATGTAGGCTAAGCCGTGCATGACCCGCCCGACAGGGGCGCGGCCTGGGGCTTTCGGATACAAGGCGCACTCAGTTTTCCATTGCGTCGCCCCCCTAGCTCGGCTACCATGCGTGCGGACAGCAGGAGATCCATACATGAGAAGTCTGATCAGGTTACTTCCGATTCTCGTCGTCGCCGCGGCCACGTTCGCGCACGCCCAAGATGCCGCCTACACGCCCAAGCGCATCAACAAGGCTATTGAGCTGCTCGACATGGGCCAGCCGATTTACTACACCGGTTCGCACGAAGGCACCGACGCCACATTCGAGCAGGGCAAGCTCGACGCCCAAACTTGGGCCGACTACATCAACTACGACATGGAAGTCGGACCCTTCGACGTCGCCGGCCTTGCCGCATACATGAAGGGTCTGAAAGCCGGCGGACCGACTCGCAGCGGCCACGCGACGCCTGCGGTGATCGTCGTGCTGCCGGTTCGCGGCACTGACGAAGCAAACGTGCGCTACAACGCTTGGATGGTGGAACAGGTGTTGGCGACCGGCGTCCACGGGATCATGCTGCCTCACGCGACGACGGCGGGCGCCGTACGCGCTCTGGT
>CAMPKL010000430.1 GCA_946887065.1 uncultured Bryobacterales bacterium | reverse complement strand
GAGCAGGGAGCGCACGAAAATTGGGTCGCAGCCCTTGCGGCAGGCGCCTTTGGCGTTGTGGAAACGTTATGCCCCCTGGGCTGTCGCCGCCGCGCTCTGTTTGGCGTTGCTGTTTCGAGGTGGGCCGGTGCAGCCTCCTGAGACCCGTTCGGCCCGGCTCGCCATCCCGATTCCACCCGAGCACAGGCTGACCGGCGGCTCCGACTACCCCTTCGATGTTTCTCCCTCGGGCGACAAGTTGGTCTATGCGGCTGACTCCGGCGGCGTCACTCGGCTCTACCTCCGTCCCATCGACGCATTCGACGCGGCCGCCCTTCCCGGTACCGAGGGCTCACGCTACCCGTTTTTCTCGCCGGACAGCCGCTGGGTAGGTTTTTTCTCTGGACAACAGTTGCTGAAGGTCGCGATCTCCGGTGGCGCGCCGACGGCGATCTGCCGGACCGAGGGGGAGATTTTCGGCGCAAGCTGGGGGCGCGACGGGACGATCATTTACGGCTCGTCTCTCGGGTTGCGAAAGGTCTCCGGAAACGGCGGCGAAGCCGAGCCGGTGTTGGCCGAACTTGCCGAGGGCGAATGGCATCGGTTTCCGTCTCACCTGCCGGACGGTAAGTCGATCTTGTTCTCGTCGGGCATCGCGTGGCCGCCTGCGCTCGAGATGCTGGCCCTGGCGACCGGCGAACGCCGCCGCATCGCCACGGTAGGCTGGCAGGGCCGTTATGTGCCGACGGGTCACATCGTATTCGCCCATTCCGGCGCGATCCATGCGATGCGCTTCGATCTCGATCGCCTAGAGCCAATCGGTGGCCCGTATTCGGTGCTCGACGATGTGGCCGAGGCGCGTGCCGAGCCGGCGGTCTATTTCCGGGTCAGCGACGACGGATCGCTCTATTTTGTCCCAGGACGCAACGATCACTTTCTCGTCAGAACGGACCGCGCCGGACGCGTCTCACCACTTACCGACCGCCGCGCCGGATATCGTGCGCCAGTCGCCTCGCCCGATGGGCGCAGAGTAGCTGTCGTCATCGATCCCCCCGACGAGGGAAACTCTGATATTTGGGTTTTGGATCTTGAGCACGGCGGGTTCACGCGGCTCACAAACGAAGGTCATAACCTATCCCCCGAATGGATGCCGGACAGCGATCGCGTGATCTGGAGTAGCGGCGCCGGAATGCGGAGTCTTATGTGGCGCTCCATCGCCGGCACGGACGTTGCGGCCCAGGTGCGTACCCATCCACGCGTCCATTACCCTCGATCGGTCAGCCCCGACGGGCGGCTGGTGGTGTTTAGCGACCTGACGTCGCCGGGCAACTTCGATCTATGGGCTAGTCCCCTGGCAGATGGCGGCGAGGCTTTTCCCCTGGTCGAATCGCCGTTCAACGAACAGATGGCCGATATTTCTCCTAACGGCCGCTGGCTGGCGTACACTTCCGCCGAATCGGGCCGTCCGGAGATATACGTGCGCGGTTTTCCGAATGGCTCACAGCGCTGGACCACATCCACACAGGGCGGCCGCGACCCGAAGTGGTCGCGGGACGGCAGGGAGCTGTTTTACGCCGAGGGCACGCGAATGATGGCCGTGCCCGTGAGAGGGGAGCGTGAGTTCTCTGCCGGCAAGGCGCTGTTTCTTTTCGAGCGGCGCGACACTTTCCCCAACGAAGACGCCGACTATGACGTACTCGACGACGGCTTTGTGATCGTGCAGCGCGACCCGTTGGCACAGATGTCGGAGTTTCGTGTGATTCAAAACTGGGTCGCGGGGTTGGAAGGAGCCTCTCGGTAACCGGCTCCGGAGCGGGCCACGATTTTGAGAGTGATGTTATGACCGGCCAGATCATCTCGCATTACCGCATCGTCGAAAAGCTCGGCGAAGGGGGCATGGGTGTGGTCTACAAGGCCGAGGACATCCAGTTGCGGCGAACCGCGGCCCTTAAGTTTCTCTCAAGAGAGACAGTCGGGGAAGAGGAACCCAAACAACGGCTGATCCGCGAGGCGCAAGCGGTTGCGGCGCTCGACCATCCGAACATTTGTCCGGTATACGGCATTCACGAAGAGGCGGGCCGTACGTTTATCGCGATGGCTTTCGTCGACGGCCCGACGTTGGCGGACCGGATCAAGCAGCGACCCCTGCCGTTGGACGAAGCGCTGAACATCACTCTGCAAATCACGGAAGGGCTGCAGGAGGCTCACGAGAAGGGCGTCGTCCACCGCGACATCAAGCCGCAGAACGTCATGCTCACCGCCAAGGGTCAGGTGAAGATCATGGACTTCGGGTTGGCGTCGCTGGCGGGCCGATCGAAGCTGACGAAGAGCGGCTCGACGATGGGCACGATCGCCTACATGTCGCCCGAGCAACTGGAAGGCGGCAAGACGGATCGCCGTACGGACATCTGGGCCTTGGGCTGCGTCTTCTACGAGATGCTTACGCAGAGCACGCCGTTCGCGTCCGAGTACGACCAGGCGATTGGCTACGGAATCTTGAACGAAGACCCCGAGCCCGTGACCGCGCGGCGTTCAGGACTTCCGACGGAAGTCGACCGCATTTTGGGTAAGGCGCTCGCCAAGGACGCCTCTGAACGCTACCAGCATTCGGCCGACCTACTGGTCGATTTGCGGCGCCTGCAAAAAGGCCTGACGGCGGCGCCGCAGCCGCCGGCCGCTCGCGCCGCCAGCCCCTTGGCGATCAGCAGGCGGCGTTGGTTGTGGGCAGCAGGCGCGGGAATGCCCGCGGCGGTGGCGGCGGTTTGGTTGTCGAGCCTCTCACGGCGAGGGCCGTCGAACCCGTTCGCCAACGCACGCTACACGAAATTAACCGACTTTGAAGGCGCGGAGTTAGACGGCGCCATTTCGCCGGACGGGAAACTGGCAGCGTTCTTGTCGGATCGGGACGGGATGTTCGATGCGTGGATAGCGCATGTCGGCAGCAGCGACTTCGTCAATCTAACCAAGAGCCAGATGCCCGACTTGCTCAATGAACTCGTCAGAAACGTCGGCTTCAACGCCGACGGCAGCCAGGTTTGGATCCGAAACCGCTACATCGTTCAGGGCGGCGCCAGAGTCGGCCAGCAGAGCGCCGGCGGTCCCCTAGTAAACCGGCTTGGGCAAATTTCATTGGTGCCTACGCTGGGAGGTGCTCATCGGGCTTTTCTTGAAGATGCCGTCTCCATGGACTGGTCTCATGACGGACAACGCATTGCCTACCACGGCGCTACGAATGGCGATCCCATATCGTTGGCTGACGTGTCCGGCGGCAACGCTAGTGAAGTGTTTCGAGGCAGCGAAGGCATGCACTGTCACTACCCGGCTTGGTCGCCGGACGGCCAGTTCGTCTACTTCGTGTTTGGATATCCGCCCTCCCAGATGGACGTCTGGCGCGTCCGGGCCACGGGAGGGGCGCCGGAACGCGTAACCACGCACTCCTCGCGGGTTGCGTATCCGAACCTATTGGACGACCGCACTATGGTCTACATCGCGACTGCCGACGATGGTACGGGATCCTGCCTCTACTTGATGGATCTTGCGCAACGGATTCCGCAGCGAATTAGTACGGGCCTCGATCAGTATTCTTCAGTCTCTGCGGATCGAGTGCGCCAAGGCCCGCGCCGCCTGGTCGCAACTGTTTCTAACCCGCTTGGTTCTCTTTGGACCGTGCCTACCGACGGAGCGGAGGCGAAATCCGAGAAACGAATAGAAGTCGGGAATTCACGAGCGTTGAATCCTCGATGGGGTGGCGACTCCCTGCTCTACTTGTCTTCTCGCGGTTCGTCCCATGGGTTATGGGCTTGGCGGAACGGCCAGGCTACCGAACTTTGGCCGGCGTCTCAAGGCGGACTCGCCGCCTCAGCCGCGCCTTCGCCGGATGGGAGCCTGATCTGCTTCTCCTCACGGCGGCAGGATAAGTCGGTTCTCTATGTGACAAACCCGGAAGGAAGCAACGCGCGTCCGCTTACAAATGCTTTCGAGGCGCGTGGCGCGGCTTCTTGGTCACCCGATGGAAAGTCCGTCGTCGTGGCGGGAGATCAAGGCCAAGGGAGTCGAATCTTTCGGGTTCCTACAGACGGCGGCGCCGCTGTTCGGCTGATCGAGGAACTCGCTTTCAATCCGGTCTGGTCGCCTGATGGACAGGTGATCGTCTATTCGGCCGGAGTGCTTGGTTCCCTGCATCCGGTG
>CAMPKL010000429.1 GCA_946887065.1 uncultured Bryobacterales bacterium | reverse complement strand
TCAGCCGGTCGACGACGGCGAAGTTGTCGATTTGAAGCTCGTGAAGCATCGACGCGACCGCGAAAAAATAGCTAGCGACGAAACGCCGCGAACCAGCCGAGCGTCCGTTGGACAGACGTCCGCTCCATTATATGTGTTAGATTCAACAGTACCGATTCGTTCTGAAGGCCCTTTTGAGGGCAGTAGGCGTTGCACCCGCATACGACGCCGCCAGTGGTGATAATTAGAACGCGCCGCCCCCCGCAACGGCGTATTCGGACAAGAGGAGAGCCTTGTACACTACGACTCTTTTTGCCTTCTTGCTGCAGGCCGCGCAAGAGGTTGCGGAAAACGATATGCCCGTGGACGGCGAGGAGATCGCTAGTACCGTCGGCTCCAGCCTGTGGGACATGGTGTGGATGGCGGGGCCTTTCGCCAAGCTGGTCTTGCTGGTCCTGCTGGGTTTCTCGGTTCTTTCCTGGGCGATCGCGTTCTCTAAATCCGGTCTATTGCGCGACGCCAACCGCAAGGATTCCTCCTTCTTGAAGGCTTTCCGGCGGGTCGCCAAAATGAGCGAGATGAACGCGGCAGCGGAACAGTACCGGCCGGCGCCGTTGGTGACCGTGTTTGAGTTCGGCTACGAGGAACTCGCCCGCCAGGTGAACAAGTACGGCGCGTTGCGGAATGCCGAGATGCTGGAGCGCGTGATGACGCTGGCCGCCAGCGAAGAAACCTCGCGCTTACAACAGAACATGGGCTGGTTGGCGACGACGGCCTCTGCGACGCCGTTCATCGGCCTGTTCGGCACGGTGTGGGGCGTCCTCGAAGCATTTCGCGGGCTAGGCGAGGCGGGCGGCGCGACGTTGCGGGCGGTGGCGCCGGGTATTGCCGAAGCGTTGATCGCTACGGCGTTCGGCCTTTTCGCAGCCATACCGGCGCTGGTTTTTTACAACATATTTTCGCAGCGCATCCGAGAGATCCGCACGCGCATGGAAGACTTCGGTTTGGAGTTTTATAACCTAGCCGAACGCGACTACGGGGAAGACGATGTCGTTTATGAAAAGACGCGGCAGGCTCGCTGACGAAGAACCGTTAGCCGAGATTAACGTCACGCCGTTTGTCGACGTGGTTTTGGTCCTGCTGATCATTTTCATGATCACGGCGGCGGTGGTGGAGTTCGGCATGCGGGTAGGCGTTCCGCCGACGACCACGGCGACCGCGACGAGGCCGACGACGCCGAATGTTGTGCAGATCGCCTCGAACGGCGCGCTGTTTTATGACGGCAGCGCCGTCAGCGTGTATGCGATTCCGGAGCGGGCGAAGAGTTCCAACCCGGACAAGCCTGAAGTCTATCTGCAGATTCACAAGCTTGCCTCTTATGAGATCGTGGCGCAGGTGTTGGCGGAGTGCCGCGCACAAGATGTCGAGGTGAACTTAGTGTCCCGTCCGCTGACGAGGAATCCTACTTAAGATCCATGGCTTTTTCGATCAATAACGGCAGGCGCGATGACGAGCCCATGGCTCAGATCAACGTCACGCCCTTTGTCGACGTGGTGCTGGTGTTGTTGATCATTTTCATGATCACGGCGGGCATGGTCGACTTCGGCCTGCCGATCGATGTGCCCAATACCCGCGAGGTGGCGGCCACGCCGGAAAATTTCCCGTTCGTAAACATTACGGCTGAAGGCGGCGTCTTTTATAACACGGAGGAGATCGCGCCGAAGGATTTGGCCGCGCGAGTACTGTCAGACAGTAATTTCACCTGGAGCGAGTCGCGCAAGCCGGGGATCTATCTGCGCGCGCACAAGACGGTGCCTTGGGAAGTGATTGCGCCGATCGTACAAGCGTGCGGCCGCGAAGAGATCGAAGTAGCGATGGTGACCAAGCCATTGGAGAAGAACCCTCCGCAATGAGGATTCATATCGAAGCGGCGGATGAAGGACGCGAAGCGCTGAAGAGGCCCGTCGTGGTCTCGGCGTCATGCCATGCGGCTTTGGCTGTGGTGATCCTGGCGTGGGGTTTCTTTTCGCCGCCGCCGTTCCAGTTTGGCGACACGGATGGAACGTTGGGCGGGGCCACGAAGGTGAGTGTGGTGGACGGCATCCCGCTCAACGTGCCCGCGGCGCCGCGGAATCCGGTAGCGAATCCAGTTGAGCACCAAGTGCCGGCAGCGCCCGAGACGCCTGCTCCTCCCGCCCCGGAAATTGAGGTCGAGACGCCTAAAGCGGTCCCGATCGAACAGCCTGCGCCGCCCAAGCGGCCGCCGGCGACCGCAGTGCAGAAGTCGGCGCCTGAGCAGAAGAAAAATGAGGTTCGCTCGACAACAGGCGCCCAGGCGGCCAGTCCGATCTTCAGCAGTCCGCAGCAGACTTCGGGTTCGGGAATTGGCATGACGGGCTCGAACCCGTTCGGCCAAGGCTTTGCGTGGTATTCCGAGGCGCTGCAGAGAGCGTTGGGCGAGTCGTGGAGGCGGACGCTGAGCCAAGCGTCAGGAGACGCACCCAAACCCGCTACGGTGCGGTATGCGATCATGAGGGACGGGACGATTCGAGATATCAAGATCGCTGAGTCCAGCGGCAACCGGACTGTGGACTACACCGCTCAACGCGCGGTCGTTGCAATTAGCCCGTTTCGTCCCCTACCGCCCCAGCTCGGTCGATCGTCTATCGTGGTGGATATCTACTTTCAATTGCAGTGATGAAATTTCACAAGATTCTATTCACGCTCTTCTTCGTCTTCGCCGCCGCGGGCGCCGCGCAGCAGGCGGACATCGTTGGCAGGGTCGGCGGCGTCGGCCAGATGCCTTCGATTGCCGTGCCGGATATTCGCGGGCTAGTGGGCACGGAGAACGAGGCGACGTTCAATACCACCTTGTGGAACGACCTGGACGCGTCGGGCCAACTGAAGATGGTGTCGAAGAGTTTCTATCCGCGCACGGCGCCGCGCAAAGCGGAAGACCTGCAGCCCACTAAGGACAATCTGCCGGTCGATCCGGGCGATCGCGGACTGTGGCTTGTCGGCTGGTCGGACCCGCCGGTTTCGGCACGCTACCTGGTTTTCGGTTCGCTGGAACAATCCAGTGACCGCTTAGTCCTGAATGGCTTCGTTTACGACGCGACTATCGATCCGGTCCAAGCGGCATATGTCTTCGGTAAGCGGTACTACGGCTCTCTCGATCAGGCGGGCGCGCAAAAAGTCGCCCACGATTTCTCGCGTGACATCTTGCAGAATCTGGGCCTCGGTACAGGCCTGGCGGGCACGCGCATCTACTTCCGCTCGGACCGCTCGGGATTCGCCGAAATCTGGTCGATGGATTACGACGGGCAGAACCTGAAGCAGCACACGAACTACAAGAACATCGTGATGACGCCGGCGGTTTCGCCGGATGGCACGCGTCTCGCGTTCACGACTTTTGTCGAGGGTCAACCGAAGATTTACATCCACTCGCTCGAAACCGGAAGGAAGCTAACCTTCTATAACCAAGAGGCTTCGCTGAACACGACGCCGGATTTCATAGCCGACGGCAAGTCGCTGGTCTACGCGTCTTCGATGGCCGGCCCGACGCAGTTGTACATGGCCGACCTTGACGGTCGAAATCTGCGCAGGATATCTTATTCACGAACCATCGACGTTGATCCAGTCGTGAATCCGAAGACGGGTTCGCAGATCGCTTTCACCAGCGGTCGATCGGGAGTGCCCCAGATATACCTGATGGACATTGACGGAGCGAACGTGCGGAAGCTGTCCGGAGGAGAAGGAGACGCTGTGCAGGCGGCCTGGGATCCGAAGGGCGAAAACGTCGCGTTCGCTTGGACCCGGGGGTTCGAGCCAGGGAATTACAATATTTTTGTCATGAACGTCGCTACACAACAGCTTGTGCAACTAACGCACGGGGCTGGCCGCAACGAGCACCCTGTGTTCTCGCCGAGCGGCACGCATATCGTGTTCGATTCGAACCGTTCGGGCGGGACACAGATATGGACTATGAGAGCGGACGGCGGACAACCGCGGAGACTGACGACCCAAGGGAAAAACACGGAGCCGATATGGGCAATACGGTGACGTGAATATGAGGTTTTTGGGTTAACCTGTGGGCCAACAGTGGGTCCTAGAATCGCAGAGAGAATTGAGGAGGCTATTAAGTTCCATGATCAGTAAGCGAATTGTTGCGTTGGCGGTGCTCAGCAT
>CAMPKL010000428.1 GCA_946887065.1 uncultured Bryobacterales bacterium | reverse complement strand
CCTTCTCGGCGATGCTGACCGAATCGCAGTCGGCCAATTCCGCCATCTTGTCCTCGTACGCGTCGAGCGGGTGGCCGGTCACGTAAAACCCGAGCATTTCCTTTTCATTCGCCAGCAGAGTCAGCTTGTCCATTTCGGGCACATCGGGCAGACTTTGACCGTCGTTGAGATCTTCTTCCGCCGGCATCGACGCAAACAGTCCGCCTTGCCCGACTGCGCGGTCTCGAGCAGTCTTCTGCCCCGTCTCGATAGCGCTATCAAGACCTGCCAATAATTGCGCTCGCAGCCCGCCCAGTGAATCCAGCGCTCCGCCCTTTACGGCGCTCTCCAACATGCGCTTGTTGAGTTTGCCCCAGTCCACTTCTTCGCAAAAGTGGAACAACGAGCGGAAGGGGCCGCCTAATCTTTCGCGGGCCTCGATGACCGCATCGACTGCTCCGCGTCCCACGTTCTTAATCGCCCCGAGCCCGAAACGCATCGCCGCATCGCCTGCGGGCGTGAAATCCCAGTAAGAAGAGTTCACGTCAGGCGGCAGGACTCGGATGTTCATGTCTCTGCACTCATTGATGTAGCGCACGACCTTGTCGGTGTTGTTTGATTCCGACGACAGCAGGGCCGCCATGAAGTAAACCGGATAGTGCGCCTTCAAGTAAGCCGTGCAGTAGGCGACGAAGCCATAGGCCGCCGAGTGCGACTTGTTAAAGCCGTAACCGGCGAACTGCGCCATCAGATCAAACAGCTTCTCGGCCTTGGCCGTGGGAAAGCCCTTCTCAGCGGAACCTTGCAGGAAGCGAGCCCGCTGTTTGTCCATCTCCGACTGCTTCTTTTTGCCCATCGCTCGCCGCAGCATGTCGGCTTCGCCCAGGGAGTAGCCGGCGATCACGTTGGCGATCTGCATGACCTGCTCTTGGTAGACGATGACGCCGTAGGTTTCTTCCAGGTACGGCTTGAGCTCCGGCAGCAAGTAGGTCACCTTCTTGCGGCCATGCTTGCGTTCGATAAAGTCCGTGACCATGCCGCCCTGAATCGGCCCGGGCCGGTACAGGGCGTTCAGCGCGATCAGGTCCTCCAGCCGCTCGGGTTGGTAGCGGATCAAGATGTCGCGCATGCCGCTCGACTCAAACTGGAAAACGCCCGCGGTCAGGCCTTTCGCCAGCAGTTCAAAAGTCGGCTTGTCGTCGAGGGGAAGGTCGTTGAGTTCGAGATCTACCTTCTTCTCTTTCTTCAGCCACTTCAAGGCGTCGTCAATCACCGTCAGTGTCGTGAGACCCAAAAAGTCCATCTTGAGCAGGGACAAGTAGTCCAAGCCCTTCATGTCGTACTGCGTGACGATTTCGTCCTTGGCCGTCTTGTAAAGCGGCACGAGGTTTGTCAGCGGCTCGGGCGCAATCACCACTCCGGCGGCGTGGACGGAAGGATTTCGCGCAACGCCTTCCAAGCGGCGCGCCGTCTCCATCAGCTTGGCGACTTGCCTATCGTTTTTGATCGCGTCGCGCAGCTTGGGCTCTTGCTTAATGGCGTCGTCGAGCTTGATGTTGAGCACGTTCGGCACGAGCTTGGTCAGCATATCGACTTCGCCGAACGACATATCCATCACGCGGCCGACATCCTTGATCGCCGCTTTCGTCGCCATCGTGTTGAACGTGATGATCTGCGCAACTTGTTCCCGGCCATACTTCTCGGTGACGTACTGAATGACCTCGCCGCGGCGATTCATGCAGAAGTCGATGTCGATATCCGGCATCGACACGCGCTCCGGATTCAGAAATCTTTCAAACAGCAACCCGTACTGCAGCGGATCGATATCGGTGATCTCCATCGCGTATGCGACCAGCGACCCTGCCGCTGAGCCGCGGCCCGGCCCGACCGGAATACGTATCGACTTGGCGTAGCGGATGAAATCCCAGACGATCAGAAAGTAGCCCGTGTACTGCATCTGCTGGATGACTTTGATCTCGTAATCCAGCCGCTCGTAATATTCTTCGAGAGGGCGACGCAGCAAGCCCTTATCGCGCTGATGCTCCAGATACGCCCGGCGCTTCTCCAATCCCTGGCGAGCGATGTACTCAAAGTACGTGGCGCCGGTCTGACCCTTCGGAACTTCGAAATCCGGAAACGGATTGGCGATCTTCTCGATCTTGAGATCGCACATCTGCGCGATCTCCCAGGTCCGGTCCAAAGGTCCGGCGTCGCCGCCTAAAGCCTCCAGCATCTCGTCGCGCGATTTCAGAAAAAATTCGTTCGTCTCGAACTTCATCCGGTTCGGATCACTGAGCGTCTTACCCGTCTGCACGCAAAGCAACGCCTCGTGTGCGTTGCAGTCGTCCTTAGTCAGATAATGCGCGTCATTGGTCGCAACCAGCGGAATCCCGGTCTCTCTGCTCAGCCGGTGCAGCATCGGCAAAAACTTTTTGTCGAGATCGAGGCCATGGTCTTGAATCTCGATGAAGAAGTTGTCTTTGCCGAAGATGTCGGCGTAGAGGTACGCCAGCCGGCGCCCCTCCTCGTAGTCGTTTTTCTCGACCATCGCTTCAGCGAGTTCGCCGGCGAGGCAAGCCGTGGTGCAGATCAGGCCCTCGGAATGCTTCGCCAGCAGATCTTTGTCGATTCGCGGCTTGTAGTAGAAGCCTTCGAGGTATCCGGTCGAGACCAGCTTGATTAGATTGCGGTAGCCCGTATCGTTCTTGCAGAGCAGCAGCAAGTGATGGTACCCGCCATGCTCTTTCTTCTCTTTGTGGTCGCCTTTGGCTACGTACACCTCGCAGCCAATGATGGGCTTGATCCCCTTCGCCTTGGCTGTGGTGTAGAACTCAACCGCGCCGAACAGATTTCCGTGATCGGTAATGGCTAGAGCGGGCCACTCACGTTCCTCCGCCAGCTTCATCAGCCGGGGGATGTGGCACGCGCCGTCAAGCAACGAATAGTCGGTGTGGTTGTGAAGATGAATGAATTGACTGGCCATGCGGGGCGACCGAGGTCCGGGCGGAGGTGGGCCTCGCGCTCATTTTAGGTCTCCGCGCAGACCGTCAACAAGCCGCCCGGAAAGCGCTCAGGAACGGGCCGTTAGCAGCGGCGGTCTAGACGTCCTCGGGCCGGCCCGCCGTAAATCCGCCGTCGACAGCCAGGGCCTGACCGGTGATAAAGGCAGCGTCGTCGGAGGCAAGAAACGCGACGGCGGCGGCGATGTCGTCGGCTGTCGCGAAGCGCCCCAGCGGGTGCATCAGCCGTATCCGTTCCGCCTTCTCGGCATCGGCGAACAAGCCCTTGGTCATGCCGGTGTCGACAAAGCCCGGACACACAGCATTGACCCGAATACCCTCATGCGCATAGTCCAGCGCCATGTTCTTGGTCAGCGTGATCAGAGCGCCCTTTGACAGCGAATACGCCGCCCTGTTCCGCACGCCGACGAGACCCACAATCGACCCGGTGTTGATGATCACTCCGCCTGGCCGGGTCAAATAGGGCAGCACGCTCTTGGCGCAAAGGAATGCGCCGCGTATGTTAACCCGTAGGACGCGATCGAGACCTTCGACGTCCTGTTCGCCGACAGGGAGCCGCACCGCGACGCCGGCATTGTTGAAGAGGATGTCGATCCGGCCGCCGGTCCGCGCCGCCTCCGCCGCTGCATCCAGCATGGAACGCTCTTCGGCAACGTCGCACTGCAGCGCTAATCCCTTGCCGCCCGCCTGCTCAATCATCTCGACGGTCGCTTCCGCGGACGGCAGGTTGATATCCGCACAGGCAACGGCCGCGCCTTCGGCGGCTAAACGCAACGCAGCGGCGCGGCCTATTCCGGAACCGGCGCCTGTGATGAATGCCGTACGGCCAACGAAACGTTCACTCACGATCGCCTAACGTGACAACCCAAGAGCCCGGTTGATCGCCGCGTTGGCAATTGGCTCCATGATGGCGTAGCCGGCCTCATTAGGATGAATGCCGTCGGTGCTGAGCCCTTCTTTCATCGCGCCCTTCTCGTCCGACATGGCGGAGTGATAGTCGGCGTAGATGCAGCCGTGCCCTTCGCAATAGCCCTGCATCCACTGATTGACGGCGGCGACCTTCGGCGCGGGTTCCAGCCCAGGACGCCAAGGATAATCGTATGCCGGCGTTATGGATGCGAATACACCCTTGATGCCGGCAGCTTCGGCCAGTTGGGCCATCGCCCTCAGG
>CAMPKL010000427.1 GCA_946887065.1 uncultured Bryobacterales bacterium | reverse complement strand
TGCTGAACTCGTTGTAGGTTTCCGCGCCTCGGAAGTTGGTAGCCTAGAATTCTTTAGCGGGATCCGTCCCGGCCGTTTTCCATGCAGAATTATCAGGACATCATTCTGAAGCTCAAGTCTTACTGGGCCGAGAAAGGTTGCGTCTTGCAGGAGCCGCTCGACGTGGAAGTCGGCGCCGGCACCATGTGCCCCGAGACCTTTCTACGCGTCCTAGGACCCGACCCTTACAACGTGGTCTACGTGCAGCCCAGCCGCCGCCCCGCCGACGGCCGCTACGGCGACAATCCCAACCGCCTCTACAAGCACATGCAGCTGCAGGTCATCTTGAAGCCGGCGCCGGAAGACGTCATCGAACTCTACATGAAGAGCCTCGAAGCGATCGGCATCGACCTCTCCAAGCACGACATCAAGCTGGAAGAAGACAACTGGGAGTCGCCCACCCTCGGCGCGTGGGGCGTCGGCTGGCAAGTCATGCTCGACGGTCTGGAGATTACGCAGTTCACGTATTTTCAGCAGTGCGGCGGCATCGATCTCGACTTCTGCCCGGCTGAGTTGACCTACGGCCTCGAACGTCTCACCGCGTTCATCCAAAACGTCGACAGCGTTTACGACATTCAGTGGAGCGCCGACAAGACTTACCGCGACGTGCGCTTCGCCGATGAGCGTCAGTACTCTGTCTATAATTTCGAGCTCGCAGACGTGGAGATGGTGTGGAAGGAGTTTGCCTTACACGAAGCCGAAAGCAAACGGCTTGTCGATTTGTTCAACGCGCTCGAAGATCCGGTGCAGATCGCGCGATTTCCGTTGCTGGCCGCTCACGATCAAACCTTGAAGTGCTCGCATTTGTTCAACATTCTTCAGGCGCGCGGCGCAATTAGCGTCACCGAGCGCGTCGGCGTCATCCAACGAGTCCGTAACCTGGCGGTCGGAGTGGCCCAAGCGTGGATGAAGCAGCAGCATCCGCTGAAGGAGGTTGCATGAGCGACTTCCTATTAGAAATCGGCACGGAAGAAATTCCGGATTGGATGATCCCCAACGCTTTGGCGGATCTCGAAAGGCGCTTCCTCGCCGCACTGGAAAAGTTCGATCTGTCAGCAGGCGTTGCTTGCACGACCGAAGCGACCCCACGAAGGCTGGCGTTGATGGCGTCGGGAATCGCGGGCCGCCAGGCAGACAAGCAGGAGACTCTGAGCGGACCGCCGAAGAATGTGGCCTTCGATGCTGACGGAAAACCCACCAAGGCGGCCGAAGGTTTCGCCAAACGCGCGGGCATCAGCGTGGATCAAATTGAAATCGGCGCTGACGGCAAGATCTTTATCGAGCGCAAAGTCGAAGGCCGTCCTACCAGAGACATCCTCACGGAAGTTTTGCCCGAGGTCATCCTCTCAATTTACTTCCCGAAGACGATGTACTGGGGCGCTAAGAACGGACCGCGCTTCATCCGGCCCATCCGTTGGATCGTGGCTCTCTTCGGCGGCGAAGTGGTCTCGTTCGACGTTGGCGGAGTGAAATCCGGCGCCGTCACCAACGGACACCGCCGATTGGGCAAGAAGGGTATCGCCGTTAGCGATGCCGCGCAATACCGCGCAGCACTCGCGGAGAACTTCGTGATCCTTTCCGCCGACGAGCGCCGAAAGCGAATCGTCAGCGGCTGCGAAGCGGAGTTTCCAGCCGGCGGCGCGGCCCGGGTTCGCCGAAACGCCAAGCTGCTTGACACGCTCACGTATCTGACCGAGTACCCGACAGTCATCCGCGGCGACTTCGAACAACGCTTCCTCTCGCTGCCCGATGAAGTGCTTGAGACGGCGATGCTCGTCCATCAGAAATACTTTTCGATTGAGAACAGCAGGACCGGCAAGCTCAACAACAGCTTCATCGCCGTCGCCAATCTCAACGGCGATCCCGACGGAGAGATTCGCCGCGGCAACGAGCGCGTGCTGCGCGCGCGCTTCAGCGATGCGGAATTTTTCTGGAACGCTGACTTGAAGAAGTCGCTGGCCGACCGCGTCGATTCGCTCAAAAACGTCACATTCCAGGCCCAGCTCGGCAGCTATCACGACAAGACCGAGCGCATGGTCGCGCTGGTTAAGTCGCTGGCGGAAGCGGCGAATCTCTCCTCGACCGTCAAGGTCGCCGCCGCCCGCGCCGCCACGCTTTCGAAGTGCGATCTCACAACGGAGATGGTGGGCGAGTTCCCGGAACTGCAAGGCGTCATGGGCGGTCTCTACGCCGCAGAGCAGGGCGAGCCGCAGGAAGTGGCCGACGCCATTTACGACCACTACAAGCCGATTGGGGCAGGGGATGACATTCCGCGCAACGCCCCCGGTCAGCTCGTGGCGATCGCAGACAAACTGCACACGCTGGGCGGACTGTTTCGCATCGGCATGTTGCCGACCGGCTCGAAAGATCCCTTCGCGCTACGCCGCGCCGCCTACGGTATCGTGCAAATCGTCATCAAGGGCGAACTGCGGGTCACCGTCGATCAGCTCTGCGAAATGGCCGATGCCGGCGACAAAACATCCGCCCTCCGCGACTTCTTCGTTGAGCGCCTGCGCTACTACCTGACCCATGACGGCGGCTTTGCCTACGACGAAATCAATGCGGTATTGGCTGCATCCGACAACGACCCCGTCGATGCCGTGCGGCGGTCGGAAGCGATATCGAAAGTCCGTTCGACGCCTGACTTCGAGCCGCTCGCTGTCAGCTTCAAGCGCATCAGCAACATTCTGGAGAAGGCGGGCGGCGTTGCGGCCTACGCTTCGAAGAAGTTCGATGTCGCCCTGCTAGAAGACGGCGCGGAGCGGGATCTACACTCAGCGTACGCGTCTCTTCGCGAAGCGTTGAAGAAGGAGTCCGCTTACGCCGCTTCGCTCGAACGCATCGCCTCGGTGCGGCCTGCCGTTGATAAGTTTTTCGATGACGTGTTGGTCATGGCCAAGGACGACAAGGTTCGCGAGAACCGGCTCACGTTCTTGGCGCACGTCTTATCGGAGTTTTCCGAGATCGCTAACTTCGCCGAAATTGTGACGGAAAGCTAGAGCCGACGGAAAACCACCCAGCAATCGTCGCCGTCTTGGGACCATTTGCCGATGATCTGGGAGCCTTCGGGATGCATGGCGCCCTCGAAAGAAGCCGCCGGGGCATCGAGCTCCAGGCGGAGCTGAATTCCGTCGGCGCTGGCGTGCAGCTTCTCGCTGCTTGCCGTACTGTTGTTGGCGGATGCGGTCAGAGGCGCGTCTTCACCAAAGATTTCGAGTAGTACGCGCTTGTGGTTGCCAGGGGCCACGATCTCGGCGAGCCATGTTCCTTCGAAACCTGGCTGATGCACGCTGTGGCGTGCCGCGGGTGTTGTGGCTCGCGGTTTGGGAACGAATGCTTGTCCCGGAACGGCGGCGGCGGAAAGCAAGATGACAGTAGCTAGGAGGGGTCGCATAGTGTTTCTCGCGGAAGGCGGTGGAATCGGACTATCCCTGCTGTAGACGCGTCAGTTGGAGATTGGTTAGAGGGGAAATCAACGTTTTGCCGGGTGGCCCTCAAGCCGTCTGAGCACGAGCCAAGACTCTTCGCCGTCTTGCTTCCAGCGACCAGTCAATTCGGACCCTTCATCATTCAGACGGCCCTCGAATGTCGCCCTGGGCTGGGACAGTTCGAAACGCAACTGCGGCCCAAACGCCAAGGCCGACTGGATCTCTATGTCCTTGACGCCTTCATCCAAACTGTCCAGCGATCCGGTCAGTCTGCCATCGGCCTCGAATAGTCGCACGAACACTCGCAGCTTACCGGCGGGCGCCCACAACTCCCCTAGCCAAGCGGCTTCAAATCCTTCGCCGGGTACGCCGGGCAGACCAGTAAAGACGGGTGGAGAATTAGGCTCAATGGCCCGCAAGGAACCGAACGCGGCGATGAAGAGCAACCCAGCAATCAGGACAGGACGCATGCGGTCTCCTAGACATGGGCGCTCTCAGTTTAGATACGCCACAACGGCGTATTGTTGCGCCGTCTGCCTTGGATTCTTTTGACGGGCTCTAGGAGTGATGGTTAGGTGCCGCTGGCGCGGGCCTGTCGGCCCGAGGCCGGGGTTGGCCCTGCGGGGACCGCTTTTGCGAGGTTTGGCCTTGGGACGGACGTTGGACCAGGAACTTGCGTTCCTGGCTCGGGTTGGGCGGGCGTT
>CAMPKL010000426.1 GCA_946887065.1 uncultured Bryobacterales bacterium | reverse complement strand
TGGCGAGCGCCGTCCGCATGGCCTTCACGATCTTAGACTACCGCGTCCTTCAAATCGAACGAGGGCGGGCCGATCGGCCCGCCCTCCTCAGGAGCTTGGTATTGCAGAAAGCCCTAGAAGTAGAACTTAATGGCGATCTGAAGGATGCGCTTGCCGATCTTGTTGTCGGTATAGCCGAAGCGCTGGTTCGTTTGCTGGCCGGCAGCGTTGAAGTTCAAGTTCAGATTGTTGTCGCCCGGCAAGAACGTCCACAGCGGTTGGTTCAAGAAGTTATATGCCGAGAAGCGGAACTGGAAGCTGCGGTCCTCGTCGATCTTGAAGTTCTTGAAGGCCGACAGATCGTGATTGACCAAGGCGGGTCCCCGCAGGTAGGGGAAGATGATGTCGCCGTTGTTGCCCGGTGACGGCGGCGCGAAGCAGTTGCCGTTAATGTGCTGTTGATCCGCCAACCCCTTGCGTGGATCGCAGGTCAAGAAAGGCTGCGCCCTCACGTTCGGCGTGCCCGTCACTGCGTTCTGTTGCAATGGTTGTCCGTTCGACAGGAAACCGGCGACTTCGAAATTGGATGTGTCGTTGGACGCCAGTTCCACGCCGCTGGAAGCGGTGGTGATGCCCGAGATCTGCCAGCCGTTCGTGACGCCGCGCACAAACGGGTTGGCGCCCGTAACCAGGTCGCCGAGATCCCAGTTGTAGGCCAAGCTGAAGATATGCGTGCGATCGATTTCGAGAACGCCGTAGTTCAGCTCGCGATTGGTGCCATCGGCCTGAGAGCCGCCGTTGTTGCGAATTCCGAGCACCTTCGAGAAGGTGTAGGACGCTTGGATGTTGAAGGCGCCGGCCTGCTTGCGCAGCGATGTTTGCAAGCCGTGATAGTCGGAGTAGAAGTCGTGCCGGATGACATTGATGTCGTTGTACAGCAAGAACGGCCGGAAGTTCTGGGCGGGAGCGTTGGGAGTCGCCAGCATCGCGCCGCGCGGAACTGCGTTGGCGTTGCGGAGTCCGCCGCCGTTGAGCAGCTTCCGACTGGCGTTGCCGACGTAAGACGTCGTCCACATGAAACTAGCGGGCAGCCGGCGTGCGACCTCGAAGCTCCAGTTGTAGCTCGTGGGTTTGCTGTCGTCGTTGGGATCGACCACAGTGAGGCTGGTGCGACCGAGTGCGCTCGGCGAAATGTCGTTCACTTCGTCTGCATAACCCGGCGCCCCCGTGCTGGTGCTTCGCTGTCCGGCAGCAACCGCATAAGAGCCCGCGCAACAGGATGGCGTGTTGAAGCGGAACACGCCCGCCCCGCCGCGAAGGATGGTCTTGCCTTCGCCTAGATCCCAGGCAAATCCAAGCCTCGGCTGAAAGAATAAGGAGCGCGTACCGAAACCGCCCTTGGGAATCGAGGGATCGATCGCGTTGTAGACGAAGCCGGTCAGATCGCTGAACGATGCGTTCGGATCGTATTTGGTCGGGTCGAAGACGCCGAAGCCGAGCTGGGCGTCACCCACGTCCCGCCAGGGCTCAAGTCGGCTTAACCGCACTCCGTATTCGAAGGTGAATCTCTGAGTGAGCTTCCAAGAGTCCTGCAGGTATCCTTCCCAGACGTTGTAGGCCTGAGTGACCTCGGCGTTAATGTTGTTCTCGGAATAGCCCTGGTAGATGCCCAGCGCTAGATCGGAGTAGACGTTGCCGCTGCTCAAGCCGTGGTTCGGCTGGAACGTATAGGCGCCTTGCGAAGCGCCGGAATCCGGCTGGTCCTGGCGAATCTGCTGCCAGTAACCGCCGAACTTCATCGAATGGCTGCCGCGGAACCACGAGAAATTGTTTCCGGCTGAGCTGAGCCACTTGGTGGCGTTGTATACCGGGTCGAAACCGCCGCGGTTGAAGACCACCGCTCCGCTGCGGTTCACCGTCAGGTTAGGAACCTGCGTGATGCCGTTGTCATAGATTCCTTCCACCGGCAAGCCGATCGTCCCGCGCGAGGCGGCATCGGGATCTTCCAGCGAATTTGGGAAGTTGATGAAGGTATAACCGAAGACAAACTCATTCGTCATCGACGGGCTAAAGGTGTTGATGAGGCCCACGCTGAGCGACTGCGATACGTTCGCGCCGACGACGTTGGTTGGATACGGCACGGACGTACCGCTGCGCCCCCACAACTGCACCGGGAAGTTTTGCGTTTCCTTTTGGCGGTTGTAGCGGACAAAGAGCCGGGTGTAGTCGCTGATGTTGAAATCAACGCGGCTGTTCCACTGGTACATCGGCTGATCCAGAACCAGGGCGTCCACGTAATTAAAGCCTTCGGTCTGGCCCGGCTCCACGTTGGCGTCCGGCAGCAGCTTCTGCAAGGCCAAACCGCGCGGGTCGAGCTGACTCTGAGGAATGATGCTGTTCGGCACCGTTTGTCCGTTGAGGGTGATCGTGGTGACCTGTGCATCCGGACTGCGCAGAGACTTCAAGTAAGCGCTGTTGGAGAAGTCTCCCGCGCGCATCTGCGCGTTCGGCACAACGGCATTCAAGACGCCCGTGTCGATCGTCTGGTCGTAGTATTCAAAACCCGTAAAGAAGAACAGCTTGTCTTTCTCTTCGTTGAAGCCCTTCCACGACACTGGGCCGCCGATATTGCCGCCGGGGTACTGATACTTGCTCTTGGGACGATCCTGGCCCGCCCGGTTTAAGGCCCACTCGTTGGCGTTCATGCGGTAGTCGCGGAAGTAATAGTAAGCGCCGCCGTGGAAGTCTTTGCCGCCGCCCTTGGTCACCGCATTCATGACGATGGGACCTTTGGCGTGCTCGGCCGAGTAGGTGCCCGTGAGTACTTTGAACTCCTGCATCATGTCGACATTCGGGTTGACCGGAGTCGCGCAGTTGCAGCCGGGGTCGGCCGTGTTGGCGCCGTCCGTCACAATGTCCATCGCGTTGCCGCGCTGCCCATTGGCCGAAAAATAGCCAAGCGCGGACTGCTGTCCGCCGTCGCCATTGCCGTTGATCCCGATGTTTTCGCCGCTGAACGCAGGCTTGTTGCTTAGTCCGGCGCCCGTTGGGGCCATGCCCGGAATGATCTTGATGAATTCGGCTGCGCTCCGTCCGACGACCGACAGGTTCTTCAGTTGTTCGGCCGTAATAGTGGTCGATTGCTCGCCAGAGTCGACGGGAGTCAGAACATCGAGCACTCCTGAAACGGTGACCGTCTCGGTGGTCGCGCCGACCTGCATGACCAAGTCCGCAAGGTTACGCTTGTCGCCCGGACGAAACACGACGCCCGTGCGCTCAAGGGCGCTGAAGCCTTCGGACTCCACGCGAAGCGTGTACGTTCCCGCGAAGATGCCGGCGATAGTGAAGTAGCCTTGGTCGTTGGTTTCCGTCCGTGATGCAGTACCTGAAGCATCGTTAACCAAGGACACCTGTGCACCGGGAACAACCGCTCCCGAGCTGTCTTGAACCGTACCCGTCAAAGAGCCGGTGATTTGCTGGGCGAGCGCCGGCATTACGGCCGAAGCTGCCAACAGAACTAGTACCAGTAACCGATGGAGGCGCCAGTAGCGCGTCCCAGACTTTAGGGCAGCAGTGTTAGACAAGTAACCCCTCCGCGCACGATGTACCAAATAGTGACGCGGCCCCCGACATGGTGGACGCCATCGTCCATCGCCAGCGGCCCTGGAGCCCACAAAGGCCGACTGGTGACTTGAATCGTACGGCAGCGCCTATGAAAATTCAATTGATATATATCCCTAGCAGCCTATTTCATAATGTTTTTACGACCGATACGGCAATTTGTTACCGATAACAGGACAAAAGCCGCCTGGGTAATGCCGCAGCGCGGCAGCAATTGAATGGAAAGTCGGCTTTGTCTCTCCGCGTCGCGGGCGTGCTAAACTGACCACCGCTGGGCGGGAGTAGTTCAGCGGTAGAACGTCAGCTTCCCAAGCTGAATGTCGCGGGTTCGATCCCCGTCTCCCGCTCCATGTTTTCAGCAAGTTACAGCCAGTTCAGAAATCCGTAGTCCGTTTGTAGTCCGTTAAGCCGCTTCGGCGGCCAGACAGGCGTTCTCCAACCGCCTCACCGCCTCCAAGCGGCGATTCAGGTTGGCTTGGGTGTAGACGTTCTGGTTGACGTCCACGGAATGGCCGAGTTGATCGGCCGTCACCTTCGGATCGACTTCGAGCTCCCACATGAGGCACGAATG
>CAMPKL010000425.1 GCA_946887065.1 uncultured Bryobacterales bacterium | reverse complement strand
GCCACAGCGATGCGGCAGCCCTGACGATGTCTTCCGCAGCGTTGGCAATGCCCGCTCCGTCCACGCCCGCTTTAGCCAGCGGAACCAAAGGGTCGACGACGAGGCTCTGTCCAGCCTCAAGAACCGTTTCCCGTGAGCTGGGTAGGAGCTGGTGGCGAACTCCCACCGCGCCTTCCACCACGAACACCGTCGTGACTTCCGATTCGTCGACCGAGACTTCGAACGTTGTGCCGCGAACAGAGATGACCGCCGTCGGCGTGTAGACGCGGGTAGGATTCGGTTCGCCGCCCAATCGATTGATGTGGATCTTAACCCGCCCCAGAAAAACGTCGATTAGATCGCGCAGACTTCCTGGATTCTTTCGAAACACCACCCTTGAGTCGGGGTAGACGAGGAACGAACTCCCGTCGGAGACCTGTAACGTGGCGAATCCGTCAGGCCCGGTGATGATCGTTTGCCCCAGTTGGACTCGATCACCGGGGAAGAGCGCCCACTCCTGGTTGTCCCGCAACAGGGAAACCGATCCTTGGGCCTCGAGGACCTGGGCGGCAGACTCCGTTTGGGCGTACGCCAGCCCAGCCATGCACCAGGTACACAGCAACAGGGCGGCTAGCGCTCGCCGAATTTGCACCATTCCCAACCGCGGTCGACCCCGGACAGTCAACGTCCATTATGCGGTCACATAGCCCGCTTGCACGAATATAGCCAAACCCAATACGCCCTGTGAACGCCGCATTCCCTTAATTTACAGAGGCTGATGGCCGCCTTTGGGACACCTCCGCTGTGTCGGGACGACACGCCGCTCCGCCGTATTGACAGCGCCTCCGCGTAAAGGGACGATGGGGTATCCATGTCCGAAGGTACCGGCTCTCTCAAGTACGAGATACAACAGACCAAACCTTTTCATTCGCTTCGGCATGAAGCGGTACTGGGTCTTCTGAAGACCTCCGACTTGGTTCGGCGGGTGATTTCGAGTGTCGTGGAGCCGGCGGGAATCACCATGCAGCAGTACAACGTACTGCGCATCCTGCGCGGCGCCGGCGATAGGGCTCTGCCGACGTTGGAAATTCGAGCGCGGATGATCGAGCAGACTCCAGGCATCACGCGCCTGCTGGATAAGCTTGAGGGGCGCGGCTGGGTCACGCGTAATCGGCACGGCGGCGACCGCCGGCAAGTACTCTGCCGCATAACGCCCCAGGGCAAAGCGCTCGTCGACGGCCTAGACGACGCCGTAGACGCGATATACGACCGGCTGCTCGGGACGGTTTCGGACCCGGATGTGGAATCGCTGGTGCGGGCGATGGATCAGCTACGCGCCTCTCAATCGGCCAAATCAGACTAAAGACTCCCGCCTCCACAGCGACTCCGGGACGCGAAATCGACCTGGCTGCCGCTATACTTGGGGTGCCGTATGGCTGTCGACTTCCGCACCAATCTCCGCCGGAAACGCCTGCACGTCCATCGCAAATTGCGCGAGACGCGCATGCTTTGGCGAGGACTGACCAGCACGGATAAACCCACGCTGGCGCAGATGATCCCGACCCGCCGTTGCAACATCGCTTGCGCCTACTGCAACGAGTACGACCATGTATCGAATCCGGTCCCGATCGACGAACTCAAGCGGCGCGTCGATAAATTGGCCGACCTTGGAGTCTCCATCATCACCATGAGCGGCGGGGAGCCTTTGCTCCACCCCGAGTTGGACGACCTATTGGCGCATGTCCGCCGCCGTGGGGCGATCGCCAGCCTGATTACCAACGGCTACTTCATGGTCCCGGACCGCATCAAGCGGCTGAACGACGCAGGCCTGGAGTACGCGCAAATCTCGATCGACAACATCAAGCCCGACGACATCTCCAAAAAGAGCCTCAAGGTGCTCGACAAAAAGCTGGAGTGGATGGCCGAATACGCCGACTTTGAGGTCAACATTAACTCCGTGGTCGGCGGAGGCATTGAGAACGCAGAGGACGCCTACGTCATTGCCAAGCGGGCCGTTGAGCTTGGATTTACCTCCACCGTGGGCATCATCCACGACGGCGCCGGCCAACTTAAGCCGCTCTCCGGCGTCGAACGCGACGTCTGGGACCGGATCCGCCGCCTCGGAAAGCGCTCCTACGCCAGATTGGACTTCTTTCAGACGAACATCGCAGCCGGTAAACCCAATAGCTGGCGTTGCCGGGCCGGGGCGCGCTATCTCTACATCTGCGAAGACGGACTGGTCCACTACTGCTCGCAGCAGCGCGGCTTTCCCGGAACTCCACTGGCTGCCTACACGGTGGAAGATGTGAGGCGAGCCTACTCGCTTGAGAAAGAGTGCGCGCCGCACTGCACGGTGTCGTGCGTGCACAAGGTGTCCGCCTTTGACTTCTTTCGGGGGCCGCAGACGCCCAGTTCATCCGGCAGTCCGAAGCAGCCGCTCGTCCAATTGCAGTCTGGCGATTAACTCCCTTTAAGTCTGCAACTTACAAAGATACACTCAAGGGGTCCTACTACCCCTCCCTTAAACAGGCGTACGGGAATATCCCTGACGAAAAAGGGTACTAGCTACCCATAGCCGGTCTCTCCGGCTGTCCAGCATGATGGGCTCGTAAGGTTGTTGCGGCCTGGCCGCGGAACTTGAAACTCTCAAGCCAAATCATTTTTTAGACAGAGGGAGAAGACACCAATGCTTAAGATTCAGCAACTCATCGTTCGTTTAGTTAAGGACCGCAAAGGTCAGGACATGGTTGAGTACGCGCTGCTCGCCGGCTTCATCGCCGTCGCCGCGGGCGCCCTGTTGCCGGGCATCTCCGACAGCATCTCGATCATCTTCAGCCGCATGGCTTCGGTTGTGTCGGTCGCCGCCGCAGCGTAAGCGCTTCCTGTAAGCGTTGGATACTTCTCGGGGCGGCCCTTTCGGGGGCCGCCCCTTAACGTTTTGGGCCGGGCATAATCCCATCTGTCTGACCGGTCATAAATGCATAGGACCACCCCATCTAGTACAAGGCTCCCATGGCCCTAGACCTCCGCTAGGTCTGATCATCCTTTCGTCATCCCGGTACATCCCCCGGGTCGGTTGTTTCGCCGCCGCGTAAGGGCGGTGCTAAGCGTTGGATGCTTTTCGGGGCGGTCCTTGCGGGGCCGCCCCGAATTTTTTATTAGGGGCGAAAGCCGAAGGAATTGACTACGATGCTTAGCTCCCGTTGGTCGCCCGGCGGGAAGAATGCAGGTTCGGCGCGGATGACAATGCGCGCCGCTTCGCCTGGGGGAGGTTGGATCGGAGCTTGGACGACATGCCCGCCAGGGCCATCCAAGGTTTCCTCTAGCAGCAGTCGGCCGCCCGCTTCCACTCGCACCCGCCGTGCCGGCGAATTGTCCGGGAGGTAGAGGTCAAGCGCGAAGCTCCCAACGTTCTCGGGAACAGCCAAGATCGCGGCGCCGCTCGGCCCCATCCAGCGCCAAGTGTTGTCCTGAACCTCGTAAAACCCGGCCAATAGCTGTTTCTCCGCCGCGGGCGAGTTCATCAACAGGTAAGAATCAGTCGGATCGGGCAGACCCAATTCGACGGCTTCCAGCCGGTCAATCACGCCGCCGCCGATCCCGAAAGGCAACACGCCGAATTCGCTTGAGGAATAGCCGGAGCCGGAGCCGCGGCCGATCGTCCGCAAAGGGATGATTCCCGTTGCAACTTCGCGAGTCAATATGGGTTGGCGTGAGCCGGAGAATCCGATCGGGACCGCCGCGGAGAGTTCGCTTGTCACCAGTACGGCGCCGCTGGGAAGTTCTTGACCGGCAAGCAGCGGTTCGCCGCCCAGCTTACCCAGGTAATAGCGCAGCCCCCAATCGCCGTTCGTCCAAATCCGCTTGCCTGCCGTATCGGCGCTTAACTCCGCGGCGAACGATTCGTACTGCGCCGCATAGCTATACTCCGCCCGAGCCAGCGCCAGCCCCAACGCCAGGTTGCAGCACACTCCCGCGGCGAGCCAACCCTTCGATGTGACGCGTTGCGCCGCCAAGATCGCCAGCGCCGGCGCCAGCGGAAGCAGATAGCGCGCCGAACCCGCGTAAAACAGGGCCAAAGCGCCGGCGAAGCAGACCAGCACCCAGGCCCCCAAGAAACCCTCGTCCTCTTCCCGCTGCCGGGCGACGAGCCGCAGGGCAAGCCCCAGCACGGCACAGGCGCATCCAACAGCCACGGCATATAG
>CAMPKL010000424.1 GCA_946887065.1 uncultured Bryobacterales bacterium | reverse complement strand
CGCACCGCCGCCGGCGGAGAACGCCCCAGCCGAGAGTCGCAAGCGGGCGGACGAGGCGCGGCGATTCCTCACCCAGTTGCGCGATGGCCACGCGTGGAGCGAGGCCGTCGATGCCGCGGACCAGACGCGGTTCTACATTCTCGGCCTGTCACCCAACGCCTCGCGTCTGTCAGTGCGGCTCTGGATCGACACCACGGTGGCGGAGATGGAACAGCGGCTGGCGCAGCACCTCCGCGACATGGAACTGGTCGGCACACGCGAGGGCGATCCGCCGCCGGTGATTCGCCGCATCGTGCAGGCGACCGGTCGTGCGGAATTTAGTGGCAGCTCATTCAAAGGCTACGACACCGATTCCGTCTCGCCGCTCCTTGCCGGCGCGTTCGCCCGGGCCGTACTTACCGGCGCGGCGTATCCGCAGATGCTGCTCCCCGCCATGCTCAACCGCATCCGCGCCGACGGCGCGATCACGCATGTGCGCGTCGCCGCCATCAAGGCGTGCATTAATCGTTCCTCGCGTCTCAGCAAGAATCTCAAGGAGGTTTCCGTGGCACTTGATCCCAAACGCACCGACGGGCCGTACGTCACCGGGCGACTGTTCTCGCTCTTGGAGAAGATCCAAACCGACAGCGCCGGCGGCGATCTCAACGCCACCATCAAGGATCGTTATTTCTCCGCCGCCGGTGCGACGCCGGGTGCGGTGTTTCCCCGTCTGATACGCCTCAGTCAGCATCACTTGGCCAAGATGGAGACCGGCCAGAAGGTGTACTACGAACGAATGCTGTCGGAAGTGATGGGCAAACTCGACATTTTCGCACGTCAATTCAACCTGGAGGAGCAGGGGCTGTTCGCCATCGGCTACTTCCATCAACGCCAGGACCTCTTCACGAGCAAGAAGGACAAATCAGCCGCCGCCGAGCTTCAAGGAGCGACCACATGAGCAAGCCCAAGCCACTTCAGCACCGTTACGACTTCGTCTACCTCTTCGACGTCACCGACGGCAACCCCAACGGCGACCCCGACGCCGGCAACCTGCCGCGCATCGACGCCGAGACCGGCCAGGGCCTCGTCACCGACGTCTGCCTCAAGCGCAAGGTTCGCAACTACGTCGGACTGGTGCATGAAGAGAAACCGCCGTTCGAGATTTATGTCAAGGAGAAGGCCGTTCTCAACCAGCAGCACGAACGCGCCTACGAGGCGCTCGACCTCGACTCCAAGGCGCGCAAGTCCAAAGGCAAGGACAAGGCCGATGAGGACCGCAGACTCACCGACTGGATGTGCCGTAACTTCTTTGACATCCGCACCTTCGGCGCGGTGATGACGACCTCGGTCAACGCCGGCCAAGTGCGAGGCGCGGTGCAGATGACCATCGCCCGCAGCATCGATGCCATCGTCTCGTCCGAGTTCAGCGTCACCCGCTGCGCCGTCACCACCGAGGCCGAGGCCGAGAAGCAGGAAGGCGACAACCGAACCATGGGCCGCAAGTTCACCGTGCCCTACGGTCTCTACAAGGGCTACGGCTACATCAACGCCACCCTCGCCGATCGCACCGGCTTCTCCGAGGACGACCTCGAGCTCTTCAAGCAGGCGTTGAACATGATGTTCGAGCACGACCGCTCGGCTGCCCGCGGTCTCATGCGGCCGGTGCGGTGCATCGCCTTCCGACACGACAACAAGCTCGGCAACGCCCGGGCCGACCAGTTGTTCTCGCGCGTGACGGTGGAGCTCAAGGGCCAGGCAAACGGAGACAACCGTCCGCCGCGCTCGGCCGACGACTACAAGATCGCCGTCGCCAAGGACCTGCCCAAGGGCGTAACGATCGAGGAGTGGGTGAACTGAGCGCATGTACTCGTCCCACGCCGAATTCCTCCCCATCTCCGCCCTGCAGCACCTGCTGTTCTGCGAGCGGCAGTGCGCGCTCATCCATGTCGAGCGGCTGTGGGCGGAGAACCGGCTCACCGTCGAGGGACAGCACCTCCACCGCAAGGCGCACAATGGGCCCGACTCCACCCGCCACGGCGTGCGCATTGCGCGCGGGCTCGAGCTCGTCTCGCATCGCCTCGGGCTCACAGGCAAGGCCGATGTAGTCGAGTTCCATCCGAATGCTGGCAGCACGCCCAGGCCGTTTCCAGTGGAATACAAGCGTGGCAAACCCAAGTCCAACGACTGCGACCGCGTGCAGTTGTGCGCCCAGGCGATGTGCCTGGAGGAGATGATGGTCTGCGCGATCCCGGCTGGCGCGATCTTCTACGGCGCCACGCGCCGGCGCGTGGATGTGCCGTTCGACGCGGCGCTGCGGGAGAAGGTCGAGAAGGCGGTCGGTCGGCTGCATGAACTTGTGGAGATGGGCATCACGCCGGTGGCTCTGCGCGAGCCGAAGTGCGACCGCTGCTCGCTGCTCAACCTGTGTCTGCCGCACGCCCACCGGCCGCGCCGGACGGCGTCTTCGTACATGCATCGCGCCATGGCGCAGGCGATGGCGGAATAGCCGCTCAGGGGGAACGTTGAAGCACCATCTCAACACCTTGTTCATCACCACCCAGGGCGCGTACCTCCGCAAGGAAGGCGAGTCGGTGATCGTTTGCCTGGACGGCCAGACGAAGCTGCGCGTGCCGCTGCATCATCTTGGCGGAATCTGCTGCTTCGGCCGGGTTTCGTGCAGCCCACAGCTTATGGGCCAGTGCGCCCAAGCAGGCGTAGCGATCAGCTTCCTCACTGAGAACGGCCGTCTACTGGCGCGCGTGATCGGGTTCACGCCCGGCAACGTCCTGCTGCGGCGCGAGCAGTATCGCCGAGCGGATGATTTAGCAGGTGACAATCGCAGGCTCACGGGCTGTATGGCTGTTGCGCGGCCAGTTGTCATCGCCAAATTGCTCAATAGCCGGACGGTTCTACTTCGAGGAATCAGGGACCATCCGCAATCACCCGGCTGTGAACCATTGCAAGTTGCTGCAGTTCAACTTCTCGGGTCAGTGCAGATGGCAGAGCACGAAACCGATATCGACCGCCTACGTGGCATTGAAGGCGATGGTGCCAACTGCTACTTCGGAGCCTTGACTCATCTGATCACACGGATCGAGTCCGCTTGGCGGTTCGCGGGTCGAAATCGACGGCCCCCTCGCGATGCGGTCAATTGTTTACTTTCCTTTCTCTACACACTGCTGATGCACGACGCACGCTCGGCGTGCGAAGCAGCCGGGCTCGACAGCCAAGTTGGGTTCCTTCATCGAGATCGCCCCGGTCGGCCAAGCCTTGCCCTTGATCTCATGGAGGAACTGCGGGCGTTTCTCTGCGATCGACTTGCTTTGAGTCTGATCAATCGTCAGCAAGTTGGCGAGAACGGCTTTGAATTGACTGAACCAGGCGGAGTCTTGATGGATGATGCTACCCGTAAGGTCGTTCTCGCGGCCTACCAACGCCGCAAGCAGGAGGAACTTGTGCACCCGTTCTTGGATGAAAGGGTGAGCGTTGGACTAATCGTCCATCTGCAGGCGCGATTGCTGGCGCGGCATCTACGAGGTGACCTTGACTTGTACCCGCCGTTCATTTGGAAATAATGGGCTGTCATGCGAACTGCCAACACGTGCACTTGAAGGAGTTTGGGATGTTTGTCCTGGTGACCTATGACGTGAGCACCACAACGAAGGAAGGTCGCCGCCGACTCAGCCGCGTTGCCAAGGCGTGTCTGGACTTTGGACAGCGCGTCCAGAACTCTGTATTCGAGTGTGAGCTTGATCCGGCGCAGTTTGCGCAGCTTAAACACCGCTTGCTTGAAATCGCCAACGCCACTGAAGACAGCATCCGGTTCTATGTCTTGGGGAAAAACTGGCGTCATCGCGTTGAGCATCATGGGACCAAGCCGTCGGTGGACTTCGGGGACCCCTTGATTGTTTGATGCCGCGAACCCGAAGCGCTCGCGATAGGACTGGGAGATTCGCGGAAGGCAAAAACCTGCTCTTTGACAAGTAAATAGCGGTAGGGCGTAAGTGGGAACGTTAAAGTGAAATTGTGGATCTCGGTTCGCGGAAAGCCGCTGCTTGCCGTAGTGGCCACAAGGGGTTACAACTAGGGAGTCGCCCCTCACGCAGGGGCGCGGATTGAAACAGTTGGCAAGGGCTATCCGCAATTGAGTGGGTAAGGTCGCCCCTCACGCAGGGGCGCGGATTGAAACTTCACCACTCAGATGGGAGT
>CAMPKL010000423.1 GCA_946887065.1 uncultured Bryobacterales bacterium | reverse complement strand
CATCATGGACAAGGTATCGCCTATCGGCCCGGTTTATCAGGCCGGTACGTTATCGGGAAATCCGCTTGCCGTGGCGGCAGGTCTAGCCACATTGAGGCTGCTTAAGGAAGAGCCGCAGGTTTACGAGAATATCGACCGCAAGGCGAAGATGCTGGCCAAGGGCGTTGCCGCCGCAGCGGCTGCGGCGGGCGTGACGATCACCATCAATCGGGTCGCCTCAATGGTGACTTTCTTCTTCCATCCTGGGCCGGTGACGGACTGGGATTCGGCCGCGAAGAGCCGCACCGACGTTTTCGCGGCCTTCTTCCGGGCGATGCTCGAACGCGGGATTTACTTGCCTTGCTCGCAGTACGAGGCGGCGTTTGTTTCCGCCGCGCTGACGGACGAAGACATCGAGGCGACGGTCAAGGCCGCCGCGGCATCCTTCCAAGAGGCGGCATCTGTGCTGTGAGGTTAGAGGGTGTAGACTGTCGTGGGAGACTGACATGGAAGAGGCCGCCGTTTTCGTAGCCATTCTCGTACCCACTTTGGTCTCCATTCTGCTCCCGCTGGTTCTGTCGGGAAAGCGATGGAAAGCAGCGGAGGAGAAAGCTCGCGCCCGCCGTATGGCTGACGCTAGGATGAACGCAAGGCTGCTGAGACTCAATATCTGATGCGTTCCTAACGGGGTTGCAGCCCGAGCAACCGAGATTTAGGGTACTACTGCGTCTTGACCCCCCTACCTCGGCAGGGATACACTCAGAGTTAGTCGTCCCTTCTTCGGGATTGGACGGCCGGAGACCGTGATGCATTGCCGACGCAGAACAGCAGACCAGCGGCGCAACGAAGCGCAGCAGGATCGTTCTGGGTCCGCCGCCTTCACGGGCGTGGATACCGTTCCCTATTTGTCCGTCGAGCCCGACCTGGACATTCCCAAGTTTGTCATCGTACGAATTAACGGCTCCATCGTACTCGTCGCTGTAGCGAGCCCCGGCTAAAGGTCTGCTTTCACCGCATTCAGCGTAGAAGAGGCCGCCGCCGGGGCAGAAACAGGACCGGACGAGCGGCCTTTTTCACGCCCCGTTGAGGGGGTTGGCGCCGGGATAGTAAAAAGAGCGTAGCGGGGCAGTTAGTCAGCGGGAAGCATCGAGAGAGAAGATCATCATGGCCCTCATGAACGGCGCACGAATCCTGATTGAAAGTCTTGCCAGAGAAGGCGCGGAAGTCGTCTTCGGCTATCCGGGCGGAGTCACGATTCCGGTATACGACGTCCTCTACGATCACAGCCTACGGCACATCCTGGTCCGGCACGAAGAGAATGCCGCTTTTGCCGCGCAGGGTTTTGCCCGCGCCACGGGCAAGGTCGGCGTGTGCATGGCCACATCCGGCCCCGGCGCGACGAATCTGACCACGGGTTTGGTCGACGCGTTGATGGACTCCATCCCGATCGTGGCTATCACCGGACAGGTGCCGCAGTCGCTGATCGGCCGCGACGCCTTCCAAGAAGCCGACACCTTCGGCATCACCCGCGCCGCAACGAAGCACAACTACCTCGTTAAGAACATTGAAGACCTGAGCCAGGTCATCCACGAGGCTTTCTATATCGCCGGCAGCGGTCGGCCCGGCCCGGTGTTGGTCGACATCACCAAGGACGTGCTGCTGGCCAAAACGCACTTCCACATGAGCGACACTCTCAAACCGCTGCGCGGCTATGAGCTGAAACTCGAGCCGGACCAAGCGGAAGTCGACGAAGCGGTCGATTTCTTGTGGGACGCCGAGCGCCCCTGCATCTACGCCGGCGGCGGCATTATCTCGTCCTCGGCGCATGAGGAACTGGTCAAGCTTTCGGAGTTGCTGGGCGCCCCGGTTGTGCATACGGTGATGGGTCACGGCTGCATGCCTGCCGAGCATTCGAACTACGTTTCGATGCTGGGGATGCATGGCGGCTACGCGGCGAACATGTGCATCTCGCGCTGCGACTCCATTATCGGCGTCGGCGCGCGTTTCGACGACCGCGTCACGGGACGCCTCGATCGTTTTGCTCCGGAAGCCCGCGTGTTGCACGTTGACGTCGATCCGGTCGAGATCAACAAGAACCGCCGCGCCGACGTCGGCGTGGTCGGCGACGCTAAGAAGGTGCTGGCGGCGATCAACAAGCGTCTAGAAGAGACGCAAGCGGAGAGGTCGACTGAGAACCTGAAGGCGCGCACCGCCTGGCACGGCAAGGTCATGGACTGGAAGGCGGAGCATCCGTATTCCTATGAGCCGTCCGATACGGAAATCAAGCCGCAGTTCTTGATGGAGACGCTGAACAACTTCACCAAGGGCGAAGCGATTGTGACGGTCGACGTGGGCCAGCACCAAATGTGGGCGGCGCAGTGGATCAAGTTCAATCGGCCCCGCCTTTGGCAGTCCTCCAGCGGACTGGGTTCGATGGGCTTCGGTATCCCCGCGGGAATGGGCGCGAAAGTGGCCTGCCCCGACAAGTTGGTCTTCTCGATCAGCGGCGACGGCGGCTTCATGATGTCGCTGCCTGAGGTGGCGACCATCGTCGGCAATAACATTCCGCTGAAGATGATCATCATGAACAACGGTTGGCTGGGCATGGTGCGCCAGTGGCAAGACCTGTTCTTCGACGGACGTTACTCGGAAGTCGATATGCAGCCCGGCTTCCCGGACATCCCGATGTTGGCGGCGTCGTTCGGCATCAAGGGCGTCACGGTTCGTCAGCCGGCGGATCTGGAAGCGGCGATCCAAGAGATGATCGACGAGCCAGGGCCGTTCCTGCTCAACGTAATGGTCACCAGGGAAGAAAACGTCTATCCGATGGTTCCGGCCGGCGGAGCGTTGGACGAGATGATCTTGGGGTCGCAGAAGCCTGTTACGACAGGCGACTAAGAGTACGCGTATCGTCACGGAGATCCGAAAATGAATCAACTCATTTCATTGCTCGTTGAGAACGAAGCCGGAGCTTTGATGCGCGTCGCCGGCGTACTCACTTCCCGCGGCTACAACATCGAATCGCTCACTGTCGCCAAGACGCTCGACCCGACGCTTTCGTCGATGACCATCGTCGCCGATGTCGCCGAAGAGAGCCGGGCGCTGTTGATTAAGCAGATCACGCGCTTGGTCAACGTCGTCAAGGCGGTCGACCTGACGGAGTCGAAAGCCGTGCAGCGCGAACTCGCGTTGATCAAGGTCAGCTCGGTGAAGCCGGAGATGCGTTCGTCGGTCGCCAAGGAAGCGGAGATCTTCCGCGCCCGCATCGTCGACGTCGCCCCGACGCACTACACGCTTGAGGTCACCGGTTCGCCGGACAAGATCGACGCTTTGATCGACCTGTTGCATCATTACGGCGACGTCGAGATGACGCGTTCCGGGTCGATGGCGATGGCGCGCATGCCGGCGAACCGCTTGCCGTATCCGATGTTCCGCCAGGCGCCTTCGGAAGAAGAAACGCGGACGACGCCGGCGGTCGAGTCGAAGTAGATCTTGCGCCTTGAGGCGCTGAAGCAGGAAGGAGAACTCAGTTGGCAGCGAAAGTATATTACGAACAAGACGGCGACCTGTCGCATCTGCAAGGCAAGACCGTGGCGATCATCGGTTATGGCAGCCAAGGTCACGCCCATGCCTTGAATCTCAAAGAGAGCGGCGTCGACGTCGTCGTAGGCCTCTATGAGGGATCCAAGAGTTGGCCCAAGGCCGAGCAGGCCGGACTGCGCGTATTGTCGACGGCCGACGCGTCGAAGATCGCCGACATCGTCATGATTCTGGTCTCCGACCACATCCAGGCTGACCTTTACAAAGAACACATCGAGCCGAACCTGAAGAAGGGCGCTGCGCTGATGTTCGCTCACGGCTTCAACGTACACTTCGGCTTTATCGATCCGCGCAAGGATCTCGACGTGCTGTTGGTCGCACCCAAGGCGCCGGGTCACCGCGTCCGCGAACTGTTTGAAGAAGGCATGGGCGTCCCTGGCTTGGTGGCGATTTTCCAAGACGCATCGGGCAACGCGTTGAACATCGGCTTGGCCTATGCCAAGGGCATCGGCTGTTTGAAGGCCGGCGTCATCCAGACCAGTTTCAAGGAAGAGACCGAGACGGATCTGTTCGGCGAGCAGGCGGTTCTGTGCGGCGGTACGGCGGAGTTGATCCGCGCCGGCTTCCAGACCTTGGTCGATGCCGGCTACGCGCCGGAGATGGCCTATTTCGAGTGCTTGCACGAG
>CAMPKL010000422.1 GCA_946887065.1 uncultured Bryobacterales bacterium | reverse complement strand
AGGCTGCTGTCGCCGAAGGCGAGCGGCGCCATGCCGATGATGGTGGTCGCGGCGGTCATGACGATCGGGCGCAGACGCTCGCGGCAACCTTCGATGACGGCCTTGTCGCGGCTCATGCCGCTGCGGCGCAGATTGTTAATGTGGTCAATGAGAACGATGCCGTTGTTGACGACGATGCCGATCAGAACCAATCCGCCGATGATGGCCATGATGTTGAACGGCGTGTGCGTAATCCACAGCATGCCCGCAACGCCGACGATGGCGAACGGCAGAGACAACATGATCGAGAACGGGTGCGACAGGGATTCAAACAGCGAGGCCATTACGAAATAGACCATGAAGAGCGAGAGCAGGAGATTGAACATCGCCTCCTTATTCTCGGATTCTCCGCGCTGCGTGAAGAACCCGAAGCTCCAACCGTACCCCGTCGGAAACACGTACGAGTTGAGCGCGTCCTGAAAGGCTTTTTGGCCTTCGGCGCGGCTATCGCCGTTCCAGCGCGCCGCGAGGAAGGAATAGGTTTGACGATTCTCGCGGCCAATGGAACCCGGCGCCGTGCCGATTGAAACGTCCGCGACCTGCGCCAAGGAAATCGGCGTACCATCGCCCGCGGCTCCGACGGTGATGCCGTTGAGGTCGCTGACGCTCTGCATGTCCGCCGGATCGAGCCGAAGCCACATCTCGACCTCGCCCTTATCCGTGCGGAAGCCGCGCATCTGCTGGGCGCGCACGACGATATTGAGCACCTGCGATACGTCTTGCGGGCTCAGGCCGTACTTGCGGGCGCGATCCCGGTCGAGCCGAATCTTGACCTCTTCGCGGGCCTCTCGCGCGTTCGTCTGAACTTCGGCGAAAGCCGGGTTCTGTTGCAGAAGCACTCGCAGTTCCGCGCTGATGCGCGCAAGTTCGCTGGGATCGTCACCCAAAATGTTGGCTGTAATCCAGCTGTCGCCGCCGTTTTCGCCGCCGCCGCTGAGGCGTATCTCGGCGCCGGGAATCACCGGCAACTCGTCTTTGATCTGATCCCTGACCTGCTGGAGTTCTTTCAGCGTGATCGTGTCGGCGTCGAAGAAGACCATTGAGTGAGCGCTGTTGTTCGCATACCGGCTCATGTAGTCGGCAATCTTGAAGCGTTCCTTGTTCTTGGCCAAGAACTCTTCGACTGGGGCGACATAGTCGTTCTCAATTTTGACGTAGTGAAAGTTCTCCGAGAAATCGTACTGAATATCGATCCGCATCCCTTCCTGGGCGTCCGGCGTATTGTCGGGGACGAACTTGGCGAGGACGAACCCGGAGGCGATAACCAGGCCCGGAGCGAGCACGAATCCAGTCAGAAACCGGCGTCTGAGGGGCCAACGAACGGCGCTCAGATAGAACTCCGTGATCGGACCCTTGCCGCTTACCGATTGAGCGACGGAAAAGTACCGCGAGAAGCGTCCCAGCCTCGCGGTCATGAGCGGAATGACGGTCAGGGAGACGAACAGGGAGCAGAGCAGCGCGATGATGATCGCGTAGCCGGCATGCTTGAACATGACCGAGAGTTCGGTGCTGCCGCCGAACACAATCGGCACAAAGACGATGATGGTGGTTAGCGTCGCGGCAATGACCGCCGTCGTGACCTCGCCGGCGCCCTGTTTGGCCGCTTCAACGGGCGACAGGCCTTTCTCCAGCTTTTGATAGATGGATTCCAACACCACGACGGCATTGTCGACGAGCATACCCGCCGCGAGCATGAGCCCCATCATCGAAAGCAGATTCAGGGTACCGCCGCCGAGATAGAGAAAGCCGATGGTGGCAATGACGGAGAACGGGATCGCGGCGCCGATGGCCAAACTCGGACCAATGCGCCGAAGGAACAAGAAAAGCGTGAAGACCGCGAGTCCTGCGCCGATGGTGCCGGCGCCCAACAGGCCGCTCAGCGATTCGACGATTTCCTTGCGTGCGTCGTGCCAAATGTGCAGTTCAAGGCCCTCTAGTTCCGGGTCGTCCGCAAGAGAGTCGATTAGCGCTTGCGCCTTCTCGACCGTGTCGACCGTATTGGCCTCCGATGTCTTGATGACGCTGAAGCCGATCGCGTATTCGCCGTTCAGATGCTGACCGTTGTTGCGGATCGGTTGGTCGAACACGATATCGGCGACCTGGCCGAGTTGCAGCCCGCGCTCGTTGACCGGGAACTGGACAATATCTTCGACTGAGGTAATCGCGCTCTTCGAGATGGCGCCGTGCCGCGCCCCGCCGTCCTCCACCATTCCGAGCGAGACGTTCGTGTTGACCGAGTTGAGCGTGCGGTAGAGCTTACCGACATCGACCTGGTATCTCTTCAGGTCGTCGGTGCGCAGGTAGACGTCAAGTTGCTGGCGATTCAGCCCCCAGAGCTGCGTCTCGGCGATGCCGGGAATGCGCTCAAGCGGCTTTTTGAGCTTGCGATCGAGGAAGTCGTAGTCGGAATGCAGGTTGCGCCTGGAGGAAATGACGCCTTCGATGATCGGTATGTCGTCCGTGTCAAAACCGCGCACGAGAACTTGGCGGACATCGTCGGGAAGATCGGCGCGAACCTGGTCGATCTTCTCGCGGATCTCCGCTCGGGCGATGCTAATGTCGGTGCTCCAGTCAAAAAACACGCCGACCTGACTGGAATCAGCGCCCGAGTTAGAAGACATCCGCTCGACGCCGGAAATCGTCGCCAGGACCTCTTCCAAAGGCTTTGTGATGGATTGTTGGATCTGCTCCGGCGTCGCGTTGGAATAAGGGACGTAGACGAACAAGCCCGGAAAGGTCACGCTGGGCAACAGAACAATGGGAATGCGGCCGATAGAGATGAATCCCATCACCAGCAGCGACACGAACACCATCGCGATGGTCACGGGACGGCGGATCGAAAAAGCGGCTATCGCCGACCCCGCCTGCGTTGCGCCGTCAGTTTCGCGGCCCCCTTCGTCCATCTAATCTCCCGCCTGCCAGGCTGTGTCCGCCGAGGCTGATTCTTCGGAAGCTTCCGCTTCGTACTTCTTTCTATCGGCCCATTCGTAGACGACAGGAATCAAGACCAGAGTCAGCAAAGTGGATAGCGTCAATCCGCCCATGACGGCTATGGCCATGGGCGTGCGAATCTCCGCACCCTCGCCGAAGCCGACGGCCATGGGCGCGAGCCCCAAAACCGTCGTCAATGTCGTCATGACGATGGGACGGAGGCGTACACGGCCTGCTTGCACGATGGCATCGCGCTTGGACACGCCTTCGCGCCGGAGCTGATTCGCGTAATCGAGCAGAATGATGGCGTTGTTGACGACGATGCCGGCCAACACGATCACCCCTAACAACGCGACGACGCTGACAGAAGTGCGCGTAACGGCCAGCGAAATGACAACTCCGGCTAAAGCCAAGGGAACCGTGAACAGGATGATGAACGGATGGACCAACGATTCGAACTGCGAGGCCATCACGAGGTAGACCAGGAAAACGGCCAGGCCGAGAGCGAACATCAAACTAGAGAAAGAAGTTTCGAGCTCTTCGTTCTGGCCGCCCAGCGTTGCGACGACTCCCGCCGGCAGCTCGCTCTGCGTCTCGGCCAGCGCGGCGCGTATGTCGCGAGAAACGGAGTTAAGGTCGCGCCCGGTAAGGCTAGCGGAGACAATGGCGGCGCGTTGCGAACGGATGCGGCGTACTTCGCTGGGACCGCGGGACATCTCGACTTCGGCGACTTGTGACAGGCGGATCGGCACAAATGCCGGTTGGGGGGTTCGGTTCGTCTGAGCCTGAGCCTGAGCCGGCGACGGCGCCGCTGGAGCGGGCGCCTCGCCAGCGCCTTCGTTCTGAGTATTCTGATTGACGGCCCCAGCAGGCGCGTTGATGATCAAGTTGCCCAGATCGGCAACGCTGGTGCGGTCTCGCTCCTCGGCACGGACAAGGATGTCGATCTGGCGATCCCCTTCCCTGAAGCGCGAGGCGACATCGCCGCGAACCTTGTTGCGGAGAACCTGCGAGACTTGGTTCTCCTCCAGACCCAGCCTGGCCAGCCGGTCGCGGTCGAAGCGAATTTGAACTTCCGGGTTGCCGAGCTGCGTCGTGGTTTGAATGTCGCCCAGTCCGTCAATCGACGCGAGCCGGGCAGCGAGCATATCGGCTGCGAGGCGTTGATCTTCCAAGTCAAAGGCATAGACTTCCACTTCAATCGGCGTCGTGTAGCTGAACAATGTGGGCCGGCTATCGCCGTACGTCTCGTCGGGTCGCTGGGC
>CAMPKL010000421.1 GCA_946887065.1 uncultured Bryobacterales bacterium | reverse complement strand
CTACGACGCATGCTCCCAGCATCCTGCCTTTCGTGGAGGGGATCAACTCTCGGGGGACAAGCGGGTCTATTGAGGGACGAATGCTCACGGCCGCCTCTTCATACGCGTTGCAGTCGTGCGGCTAACCTCGTAGAATCGGGGCGGCTGGGAATGCATATGCGAATTCTGCTAGGTCTTCTGATTGCGGCTTGCGGTGCGGCTTACGCCGCCGATGCGCCGGCGGGCTATCGCAAAGTGGCGGACATCCCGTTTGCCGAGGTCGATGGTAATCGGTTGGCGCTGGATCTTTACTTGCCGGAGGGCAAGCAGGGAGCGCCGTTGGTCGTGTTCGTTCACGGCGGCGGCTGGCAGCGTGGCAGCCGCAACGAGATGCCGCTGGGCGCCATGGCGCCGGCTGGTTTCGCCTTCGCCAGCGTGGACTACCGGCTGTCTCCGGTAGCGCCCTTCCCAGCGCAGGCGCACGACATCAAGGCCGCAATCCGTTTCTTGCGCGCCAAACAGAGCGAGTATGGTTATGACGCCGCGCGAATTGCGATCACGGGAACGTCAGCGGGGGCGCACTTGGCGGCTCTGGTCGGCGTGACCAACGGCCACAAGGAGCTCGAAGGAACGGTGGGCGGCAATCTGGGCCAGTCGTCCGACGTCCAGGCGATCCTTTCGTATTACGGCGCCAGCGACTTCATGACGATCCTCAAGCAGTCCACGCCATTTGGGTTGGGCGTCAGGGAGCCGGCGTTGCAACTGCTATTGGGCGGGCAACCGGAAGAGAAAGAGGCGCTAGCCAAGCTGGCGAGTCCCGTATATCACCTCGACGCGAACGATCCGCCAATGCTGCTGTTGCACGGCGATCAAGATCCGCAGATGCCGATTAACCAGTCGCTGCAGTTGTACGGCGCGTACCGCGAGAAGGGACTGGATGCCGAGTTTCTGCCGGTCTATCAGGCGGCTCATGGGGGCAAAAAATTCCACGAGGGCGCGCAGCTCAAGGCGGCGACGGAGTTTCTCAAGAAAAAGCTGCGTCCCTGAGCGCTTATCTCGTTGAGCAATAAGGCCAAGGCGTGCGCGACGGGTGTATACTGACGTCGGCGGAAATGGTACGTAAACTCGTCTCAAGAACACTTTTGACCGCAGCGGCGTTGGCCCTTGCGGCGACAGCCTGGGGACAGACGACCGAGGCGTTCTTCGCTCGTGAGGTCTATCCTCTGCTGCATCGCTCGCAGTGCAACTTGTGCCACAACGACAACGGGGTAGCAGGCCGCACGGCCTTTCAGTTTCCGGAGGAAGATGCAACGGCGGAACAGGTTGCGGCCTTCGGACTGCAGATGATGGATCTGATCGACCGCGATGACGTGATGCAGTCTCGCTTGTTGCTGAAGCCGACCCAACGAATCGAACACACGGGCGGGGAACGGATCAAGCCGGGCAGCGCCGAAGAGCAGACGCTGTTGACCTGGATTCGCTACCTGGCGACTCTCGACGAGGCGCAGGTGAAGACCGCCCGCGAGAGGATTCGCAGGGCGTCGTCGCACCAGCAGCAAGCGTTGTCGATTCGAAGGCTGACGCACAGCCAATACAACAATACGCTGCGCGACTTGTTGGGCGATCAGACTCGCCCGGCGGACGGCTTCCCGAAAGAAGATTTCGTGCATGGGTTCAAGAACGCCGCCGAGGCTCAAGGGGTTCCGCCGCTGTTGGCGGAGGCCTATAGCGCGGCTGCCGAGCGCGCGGCGCGCTGAGCGTTCCGAGGCGGGGATCACCAGGGATTAGTGTCGTGCAAACCGGCATCCGCGACGGACGCCGCGTGCGCCGAGACGTTTGTGCGAGAGTTCGGCGCCAAGGCCTTCCGGCGTCCCCTAAATGCGGAGGAAGTCGGCGTCTACCTCGGTTTGTTGCGCGAGGAAGCGGCGCGCTTGAACGACTTCTTGGGCGGCGCCCAGATCGTGGTCGAGGCGATGTTGCAGTCTCCCAACTTCTTGTTCCGCACCGAACACGGATCGGGCAGCGAGTTTGCCCAGTTTGAGACGGCCAGCCGCTTGTCCTATTTCTTGTGGGACACCATGCCGAACGATGCGCTGCGCGCGGCGGCGGAAGCGGGCAAGCTAGGAACGGCAGACCAGGTGGAAGCAGCCGCTCGGGAGATGTTGAAGGATCCGCGGGCGAAGGTTTCGATGGAGGAGTTCCTGTCGCAGTGGCTGCGCTTCGACCGCGCCCTCACCGCGACGCGGGAACGCAGACTGTTCCGCGATTTCAATCCGGAACTCGCCGCCGCGATGACCGAAGAGACGCGGCAGCTCTTCAATCATTTGGTATGGGAAGGGAATGACTTCCGCGAGTTTTTCTCGGCGGACTATACCTTCCCCAGCAGCGCCTTGGCCGAACTCTACGGCATGCCGCAGCCCGCGGAAGAATATGCGCGGGTTCCCTATCCGGCGGATTCGGGCCGCGCCGGCGTGTTGGGCCATGGAACGATCTTGACGCTGACCAGCAACCCGTCCGACACGTCGCCGACGGGCCGTGGAGTGTTTGTCCGCGAACACTTCTTGTGTCACGTGGTTCCGCCGCCTCCGCCGGGAGTCAACACGACGCTGCCGGAGGTGACCGAGAGCAAGCCGCTTACCAACCGCGAGCGGCTGGAAATCCATTTGAACAGCGCGCCCTGCAGGAGTTGCCACATGCTGATGGATCCCATCGGCGTAGGCTTTGAGCAGTACGACGCGATCGGCCGCCATCGCGACAAGTTGACGTTAACCTTCCGGCAAGAAGGCGAGGACGACGACGAGGACAAAAAGAAGCCGGTCGTGGTGAACCTCGATCTCGATACGACCGCGCACGTGCAGGGCATTGAAAACTCAGAGTTCACGACGCCCAAGGAATTAGGCATGATTTTGGCGATTGATCCGATCTGCCAACGTTGTGTGGTGAAGCAGTTGTTCCGCTATGCGATGGGCAGAGAAGAGAAGGCGGCGGATCAGCCGGCGATCGACGGGATGTTGGCCCATTTTCAGTCGACAGGATTTCAGTTTCGTGAGTTAATGATTGCGTTGGTCAAGTCCGAACCCTTTATGGGAGGAGGTCTCGAATAGTTATGTCGTTGCGCAAAGGTATCGACCGCCGTAGGTTCTTACAAGGAGTCGGCCTCTCGGGGGCGGCGATTCGCGTCGGACTGCCCGCGTTCGGGGCGATGTTCAACACGAACGGTACGGCCTACGCGGCCGAAACGTCGACGGGCACGGCGCCGATTGAGACGCGTTTCGTGACTTGGTTCAACGGCAACGGAATTATCGAGAAGTATTGGATTCCGCGCGATACGGGCGAAGCGTACGAAATTACGCCGTGCTTGAAACCGCTGGCGCGTTTCCGCAACGACTTCCACGTAATCAGCGGCGTCGACAATCCGGGCGCGCGGGTGCCGGGCCCGGGCAATGGCCACCACAACTCGATGAGCGGCCTGGTGTCGGGCTTGGGCTTTACCGGGCGCGGCGCGGGCGGCGCATCGGTCGATCAGGTGATTGCGCAGGAGTTGGGCAAAGAGAGCCGCTTCCGCTCGTTGCAGATCGGCGTTTGCCAGGAGTCGTTCGGCGAGAGCATTCAGCGCAACATGAGCTGGGCGGGACGCGACCGTCCGCTGCCGCCGGAGATGATTCCGCACCGCCTGTTCGACCGGTTATTCGGCTCCAAGGAGGAGTATTGGATTGACCGCAAGAAGAGCATCCTCGATGCGGTCAGCGACGACGCCAAGAAATTGAAATCGGACCTGGACCAAAGCGATCAGTTGCGCCTGGACGAGTATCTGACTTCGGTGCGCAGCTTGGAGCGCTCGGTGGCCAGCTTGCCGCCGGAGTACTCGCAGGTTGTGGAGCAACCGCCCGAAGGCGGCGACTTAAAAGATTGGCCGCGCATTGCCAAGTTGCAGAGCGACTTGTTGGTCCACGCATTGGCCTCGCGGCAGACACGCGTGGCGTCCTATATGTTGACCAAGTGTCAAGGTCTTTCGCGCTTCCCGTGGTTGGGCTACACGTCCGACCGGCACCATGAATACACGCATGGCGAGGTGGAGACGCCCAAGGGCCAGCGCATCATGCGCGACATCAACCGCTGGCATGTTGAGGAGTTCGCCTACCTGCTGGCTAAGCTCAAGGCCACGCCCGAAGGCGAAGGCACGCTGCTCGACCATACCTGCGTCCTGTTCCAGCACGAGCACGCCGAAGCGAATCCGCACAAGAACAACGGCCTAGCAA
>CAMPKL010000420.1 GCA_946887065.1 uncultured Bryobacterales bacterium | reverse complement strand
CCTGTAATCCCCGTTATTAACGCCTTTGGCTTTGTCATGTCGAGCAGCGTCCTCACTCCAATATGTGCAGGCGCGGAATCCAGCGTGAACGCCTATTCTAACGCGTTCTCGGGCCGGGCGCGGCCAGCGGACGGCGACTGGCTATGTTGCCGCTGGCCGCAGCTTGCTGCCACGACCCCGCACCGAGTCCTATTGAACCCGACTCAAGAGAATTTTTCGTGACGCTAAGCGGTGGAAGAAAAACATAGTCGCGGGCCTCATGAACATTCGTTCTAATAAACCAAATTGGACGTCTGACCGGGAACTGTAAGAAATCTTCTTGAGTTGGGTAGCGTTGCTATGGGTTCTGACGAAGTGCGGCTTCCGGCTCAGAGGAGCCACTGAGCAAGACATTCAGCATTGGGGAAGCCGCTTGGCAGGTGGCCGCCGGACTGCCGGATCGGGAATGGGATGGCGTTAAGCGGCGTCTTTCGCGTTGACCTCGCAAAGCGGTCGCATTTGCTTCGCTCGATTAGAATCGGCGCCGAGACGTCCGCGCGGGCCTCCTCGGCCGCATCCACTCCGAGGCGAGAGCCTAATGCATTCCTCCAGGGCTCTACCGGCGAGCTGAAGCGACGTTAGCAACCTCGGAACGGGATTCGATGGCCCGAATACGGTCGAGTATCCTGTCAGCCGCCTTGGCCCAAGTCCAAACCGCCAGAACTTCTTTGGACGCAGCCTCCCCTTTGGCAAGCGCTTCAGCAGGGTTGGAAAATACATGCCGCATGAGATGCCGAAGGTGGCTCCTCGAAGGATCCGCCCACCGAAAACCCGAATAGTAAGGGCATTTGGCTACCGCGGGGATCAGATCCCTTACCTCCAGCGGATAAGAATTTGTATCGGTCATGAAATCGCAGTGTGCGCTCCAGTCGGTGGCGATCACCGGTAGGCCGCACGCCATGGCCTCAATAATCGGCATCCCCCATCCTTCTCCCCTTGTCGGCAGAACAAAGCAGTCAGCCGACCGATACAAAACGCCCAGCTGGTAGGTTGGGATCAAATCGTTAAGAGAAAAGACAATCCTCCCGCCGCGGGGATCGAGCTCGAGCTTTCGAATTTCGTCGTGTACATTCACTCCCGCATCAACATTGGTGACTTTACAAATCAAAATTACCGGCTCAGTGGCACGAAATTCACGATTGAATGAATGTAAGAGAACTTCCGGCGCTTTGCGTTCGCCCCATTCAAAGATGGATAAGAAAGTGAAGTTGTCGGTGACTCGCCGAGACTTGAGTTTGGGGTTGAAATAATCCGGGTCCACCCCAAGGGGAACGACATATATGGGGCGCGTCACGCCACTGTCATTGAACGTCTTACGGTTGAACTCCGACGGGCACCAAACCTCATCCATCAAGTTCGCCTGACGAACCCATTCCTCGGGAATACGGTCCGTCTCCAACATCGTAAACCCCACCCTATAAGAACCACTGTTCCTTTCAAAGACATCGCCTTGCGCGTAAACGACCTGCGGCAGGCTCCTGTCCAGGGGCCTTTCCTTGATTGAGTTGAGCAAATAATCATCGGTTAGTTTAGGCTCGTCGCGCGGGGAAACGGTCCCTGGGCCGTATACGTACTGGTAAGAGACCTCGACAGCTTTGGAATCTAACGCCTTCACCAACTGGCCCGAACTGATGGCGTAGCCGGTTGCGAAATTCAGGAGTGAGTGCCAGCCGATGCGACGCGTGTACCGTGTAGCCTCCAGTTGTTTGGCCCAACGGCGACGGAAGACGTTTCGAGCTCGATCGAAGAAGGCGGAATGGGGAACGCCGTTCACTTTTGTGGAAATGTTCTCGTGGTGAACAATACTGACCGAACCGCAACACAAGGTTTTGTAACCTGCTTCCGCGGCGCGAAGGCAATAATCAGTGTCCTCGAAGTAACTGATGTATTCTTCTTCTAAGTAGCCGACATGCTCCAGCAATTCTCGCCTGAGGTAGACGCAAGCGAAAACGACGCTCTCCACTTCCCGGTTATCAGACAGCTGATTGATATCTTTTTGGCCGGACCCGATTTGCTTTCCCCAATAAGTATGGGGCGGCATAAATGCGCCGGCGTGCTGCAGTGTCCCGTCCGGCCGGACCAGGCGGCACCCGACTGGTCCGACATCAGGCGCAGAAAAGGCAACGTCCTGTAATGCTTTTATCCAGTCAGCTTGAACAATAAGCGTGTCGTTGTTCAACAGGATGACGTCTCGGCCTGGAACAACCTGTGTGAGAGCCACATTGTTCGCCTTGGCAAAGCCAAGGTTTAGCTCTTGTGGCAGCACAGTCACCCAGTCAAGACTCTGGAGGTATGGAACCGTACCGTCACTGCTTCCATTGTCGACTACGACTACCTCATAGTCTTCGAAGGCGGTTACGCGAGCGATGCTATCGAGGCACGCACGTGTGAAATCCAGTCCGTTCCACGTGACCATCACAATGGTAACTGGACGCCGACCGCAGTGCGATCGATTCTTGGCGATACCCGCGCTCATCACTATCCTTTGAATGCAATTATCCCGTAATCGCGGCCAATACTGGCCCCGGTCACTCCACCGGGTTCCTCTTCCCCGCGCTCATCGGGATGCAAATGGACGACACGTATGTCTCGGAAGCCCGTGAACTCCAACACGACGTGAAGTAAATCGCTGGGCAGCCGGGCTATGTGGGAAGGTTCGAGGTAGAAGGTCCAGTTCGCCACAACGTGGTTGGCCGGGTCCGGCGTTTCCAGAATCAGAACTCCGCCCGTCGCTAGGGATCGAGCCACGTGGCGGAACAAACGGATGACCTGCGGAAACGGAAGGTGCTCCACTAAGTGGAAGGCCGTCACGGCGCCCAATTCGCCGTCACCAACTTCAGTCAAGTATTGTATAGCGTCGGCTTTAACGACTTCTAAATCCAGGGCACGGCACAGTTCAATTGAACGAGCGTTAGTATCTACGCCACAGCCACGCCAGTTCTTCTGCTGAAGCAACTGGAGCCACTCGCCGCGCCCGCACCCGAGATCGAGAGCAAGCCTTTGCGTCTGCGCGACCGGGCTTTGCTCGATTGTAGGCAAATAGAAGCCTAGTCGCTCAATGATCTCTTCTCGGGCGCCGCGGAAGCGCTCTTGATGAAAGATATAAAACTCCTCCATCAGCTCTTGGTCTTCTTGCTCCGCGATGGAGCGTTCCAACTCCTCAATGCGGGGCCCTAGTTGAGACAGCCTCTCCACCCTCGACTCAAGTTGCGCCACTCGTCCGGCGAGCTCCTGTCGGCGCGCCCCAAGATCCAAGACTTCGCTAGCTACACCTTCAACCGCGTCCACTAGTTCGGCGGCTACTTGCCTAGCTTGCGCCGATTGCCACCATGTCAGCCGATTGGTGAACGACACGAGAGCTCTTCCGGCGCGACCTCGGACGGTAGGGGGCATCGGCGGTAGGGACCCCATGGATTCCACTCGAGCGCGCACCGACATCCTCCGCGCCCTGTTGGCATTCGTCCCGCCCGACGGCCCTCCCGTTGAGGACGACGCGAGTCTCCTGCAATCAAAGCTGGCGTAGGTCGTAGCAGAAGAAGGCAGACTCTCGCCGAGCGCGTCAACGACAGCCCGTTCTAAATCCAGCAGAAGGTCGTGGACGTCAGCCGGTCGTAGGGTATGCGACATTTAGCAGCACGCTGGTCAATTCTCGCAAGTACGAGATCATACATGAGCCGAACTGCTATCTATGGTAGTTGTTGATCGAGTTCGGGGCAATGAAGGGGATACCGTTGAGTTCGCCGGGCGCTGGAGCGAGCGAATCAACTCTGGTCTGGTCGCTGGACCTTGTCTCGGACACGAGCGCTCAAGGGCGTGTACTGCGAGCTAATGACCGTGGCCGACGCATGCGCGAGAGTTTGGCCATCGAAGCCGACGCCTCGCTGACGTCGCGGCGCGCAACGGCGGCACTGGAGCGCGTGTTGGATGACGGGCCCTCGCCGGACTGAGAGCCGCCCGGAGCCCAGTTCGCGCTTGTTCCGCCCCTGGTGCGAGGGAAAGGCCACCTCCAACTGCTCCAGAATCTCTGTGATCCAGGTCAAGATTGTCGGGGGCCCGCCGCCGCCTGGCATCCACAACAGCTGCTACTTCGATCGTAACCATCCAAGCGGATAGCGACAACTCCAAAACACGCTCGAAAATAAGCGACTTAAATGGTGGGCGCGCCCAGACTCGAACTGGGGACCTCCTGCGTGTGAAGCAG
>CAMPKL010000419.1 GCA_946887065.1 uncultured Bryobacterales bacterium | reverse complement strand
TCCGCCCGCCGTTCGGCGGGTTTTCTTGTTTTACGGCAAGAAGGCCCGCCGGGCGGTAGGTATTCGTAGGGGACTGCCATCCGGGGCAGTCCGAGACCCCAGCCTCACGGCTGGGGCTCTGTCGCTCACAGACCAAAGGGCCGTCCCAGGGCCAAACCTCGCCCCAACCTCAATGCATATCGATCCGCGCGTCGGAGTCGCGACCGTGAGGGAGCGATTTCCCGCCACCCCAACCCAAGAACCCCAAATTGCGACATATTGCGACATTCCCTACCTGCTTGGCGCGAGTTCTTGCCAAGTCCCGTCACCCTGAAGCGCCGAGGGAACCGGGCGCCCCAAGCTAATGCAGAAATCCCTGTCGTACTCGCTAGTAGAATCGCAGCTATGACCCTCGCGGAATCCCTCAAACAACTCAAGGCGCTCGGGAATGAGAAGACGCGCGCGCAAAATGCCAAGCAGGGCTGCAGCGACAATCAGTTCGGCGCCAAGCTCGGCGACATCCGCAAGCTCGCCGACAAGATCAAGACCAACCACGAGTTGGCCCTGGAACTCTGGGAGACCGGGAACGCCGACGCACGGTTCCTGGCAGCGCTCATCATCAAGCCCAAAGCTCTCTCTCGCGAAGAGCTGGACCGGATGGTGCGCTCCGTCTCTTTCGTGCGAGTGGCGGACTGGCTCGACTCCTACGTCGTCAGGAAGCAGCCCGACAAGGAAGCCCTTCGCCAAGAATGGATGGCTGCCGGCGAACCCATGGTCGCCCGCTTCGGCTGGAGCCTCACCGCCGAGCGCATCGGCAAGAGTCCGGAAGGGCTCGACCTGCCCGCACTGCTTGACCGCATCGAAGCTGAAATGGCGACCGCCGCCCCGGAAGAGCAATGGACGATGAACATGGCCCTCGCCGGAATCGGAATCCACTTTCCGAAACATCGCAAGCGCGCTATCGCCATCGGCGAAAAGCTCGGAGTCTATCGCGACTACCCGGTTTCGAAGGGTTGCACATCACCCTTTGCTCCAATCTGGATCAACTACATGGTGAACCGGAAAGGTTGAACCGCGAGGAGTTAGGCCGCCTTTTTCTCTTGGAGGCGGCGCAGCATGTGGTCGAAAGGCCTTTCAAACTTCTGAACGCCCTCCCGGATCAATCGCTGCGTCGCCTCAGTCATATCGATACCGAGAACTTGTAGTTGTTCCATGCGCCGCGCTGCTTCCGGCACGTTGTTGCCGAGCAAAGGTTCCGTACGGCCGTGATTGACGAAGGCTTCAAACGTCTTGGGTGGAACGGTGTTGACCGTTCCGGGGCCGATTAGCGCCTCGACGTACTTGACGTCGGAGTACGAAGGATTTTTCACGCTCGTGCTGCCCCAGAGCAGATGCTGACGCAACGCGCCCTTCTGGGCGAGCTTCAAGAAGCGATCGGATTGGAACAGTTCCAGGCAGGCGTGGTAGGCGAGCTTCGCCGAGGCGATGGCTGCCTCGCCACGCAGAGTTTTTGCTTGCTTGGCTCGCGCTGTGTCTTTGGAGATCTCGTCGAGCCAACCGTCGACCAAGACGTCGATGCGGCTCAAGAAGAAGCTGGCTACTGAGCGGATAGATGATAAGTCGCGTCCGCTCGCCGCGGCGTCGCACAGCCCTTCGATGTAGGCCGAAGCGGCCTCGCGATACTGGCCAATGCCGAACAACAGCGTGACGTTGACGTTGATTCCTTCCGCGGTTAACTGCCGGATGGCCGGCATGCCCGCCTCCGTACCGGGGACCTTAATCATGAGATTGGGGCGATCGACGGCCTTCCACAGGCGGCGCGCCTCCTCGATGGTTTGCGTGGTGTCGTAGGCCAACTTCGGGGAGACCTCTAGGCTGACGAAGCCGTCCTGCTCCAGCGCCACGCCGAAATGGCGGCGCAACAGGTCGGCCGCGCTTTGAACGTCCTCGACCGCTACCTGCTCGTAGATCTGCGCCGGCGAGGCCCCTTTCGCAGCCAGTCTCCGGATCGTCTCGTCGTAGCGGTCGCCTTCGCTTAAGGCTTGATCGAAGATTTTCGGGTTCGACGTCACGCCGCGGATGCCGCGCCGGATGTACTCTTCCAGCTTCCCGGACTCGAGCAACTCGCGGCTGAGGTCGTCGAGCCAGATGCTTTGCCCCAGATCGTGCGCGCGTCGTACGGAAGTCTCCATTGTCATTGCCTCTTCTCGATTGGCGGTTTTTCGTTTTGTAGAGAGACACCGTTACCGGAGCGTTTCAGCGTGTGTGGCCAATTGGTGCGTCAAATTGGGAAATTCCTCGGACGCATGAGAGTTCCCATGCTACACTCCCCTAAGCTTGTCATGGGTAGCGTCGGCAAAAACCCCGATCTCGTTCCCGGCACGTTGGGGATGCTCGCACTCAGGCCCTATCCACGGGCGAGATGCACGGTTACGGCGTCGCGAAGGTGATTGAATGCTACTCCGAAAACGTCCTACGTGTGGAGGAAGGCGCCCTCTATCCAGCGCTGCATCGCCTGGAACTTCAGGGTCTCCTCGTGTCCCGATGGGGGCTATCGGATAACAATAGGCGCGCGAAGTTCTACAAACTCACCGCCTCGGGACGCAAATATCTAGCGCGAGAATCGGCTGAATGGTCGCGCGTGACGGCAGCCATTCAGCGAGTGATGCAAATGGCCTAGGCGTCTTATGAGACAACGCCTCACGCAAGCTTGGTTGCGTTTGCGAACCGTCGCGAGGCGCAATCGTCTCCATCGCGATCTGGAAGACGAACTGCTCTTCCACCGCGAAATGCGTGTTTCCGAGAAACTCCAGTCCGGCATCCCTGAACAACAGGCTCGGTGCGATGCTAGCCGTCGCTTCGGCAATCACGAAGGCATCAAAGAAGAGTGCCGCGACGCGTGGACCTTCGTTCGGTTGGAAGCCTTACTCCAGGACGTCCGCTTCGCCTCGCGCTCGCTCAGCCGCAACGCCATAACAACCGCAGCAGTCGTGGTAATGCTGGCATTGGGCATCGGCGCCAACACGGCAATCTACAGCGCTATCGATGCCGCTCTGTTTAGTCCCTTCGACCTACCGGCGCCCGATCGACTCACGGCCATTTACAGCATCGACAAGAGTACGGGCCGCTATTTTTCCTCGTCTTATCCCGACTTTGAAGATTTCAATAGCCGCAATCAATCGTTCGAACAACTCGCTGCCTATGTAAGATTTCCTCTCACCGTGACTATCGACGGAGAAAACGACGCTCTCCCTATCGAATGCGTCACCGCCGACTACTTCACCATGCTTCAGCTCTCACCGCTGCTGGGAAGACTCCTCGACGATACGGATTCCGCTCAGCTGAATGCCGTCATCAGCGAACGTTTTTGGCGTCAGCGCTTCCCAGCGGACACCAGTGCGCTCGGTTCAACGCTCGCAATCGAAGGTCAACACTTCACTATTGTCGGCGTAGCGCCAGGCAGCTTTCGCGGGACGAATCTCAATTGGCACGAGCCGCCCGACGCTTGGATTCCCCTCGCCGCCAGCTATGCAGTCGTACCTCGCTTGCGGCAACTGGACATCCTCCAGCAGCGCGCCATGCAGTGGCTTGTTCTTGTCGGCCGGCTAAAGCCGAGAATTACCGTGCTTCAAGCAGAGCAGGAACTCCAAGCCGTCGCGGCTAATGTCGCCGCGACGGCTCCCCGTTCAGGCGCCAACATTTCCGTCGTGGCCTTTCCGCTGAGCCAAGCCAAGTTTTGGCCAAGCTATCGTCAGACGGTCGTCCAAACGCTGGCCGCTTTCGGTATCGCCGGAACCCTCGTTTTGCTTCTGGCCTGTGCCAACGTTTCTAATTTGCTCCTCGAACGTGGCCTCGCCCGCCGCAGGGAACTCGCGGTGCGCCTTTCGCTCGGCGTCACTCGCGCGCGGCTCGCCCAACTTTTATTCGTCGAGAACCTCCTGCTGCTTCTTGCAGGCTTTCTCGGCGCACTTGCAGTCGCCCACGGACTCCAGCGCGTGTTGCCGCATTTCCCCGCAGCATTGGGAATCAGTCTCGCTCTCGATCTACAAATCGATGGGCGAGTCATCACGATGGCAGGGCTGATCTCGCTCGCAGCCGCAGCCTTATTCATAATCGGGCCGCTCATTCAAGTTCGGCACGCCGGGCCGGTCGAAACGTTGAAACAAGCGGGCTCCTCAGAGCCGATGCGCCTTGGCGCCATCCGCCAATGTCTAGTCGTGCTTCAAGTCGCTTTCGCGATGATCCTGTTGGCCGGCGGAGCTA
>CAMPKL010000418.1 GCA_946887065.1 uncultured Bryobacterales bacterium | reverse complement strand
TCACAAGAGGGTTGGTGAATAAATCGGGCACGTCAGAGTTGTGCGCGAGGCTGCGCGAGTTGGCGGCGCAGCATCCGCGCTACGGCTACCGGCGGTCGGACGCGTTGGGCACCAAGCTGCCCGCATGGGCAGTCGGACTGGCGAAGTCCCCCCCGGACAATTCGTTCGACAGCTTCACGAGACCGAACTCGCTGGGACCGAACCAGAGCTACAGAGACATCCTCCTCAGACCAAGGTGGTGGTTTCGCGTCTCAGTCCTTCGTTGAAGCAGCATTTCCGACTGTCCGAACTTCAACGCTAGGCTCCCAAATCTGAGTGTCCTGAAGGGCGCTCGACGCTTCTACAACGAGAGTCCCTTCGGCAGATGATCGGATTTCAACGACGTTACCGGTTACGTTCAGCTCCCTTCTTACGTGGAGGCTTGGAGCGCCCATCTGAGGAATTTGCGGCGTCACTGACCGGCCTTCTGCTTTCCTTGTCCTGCTCCAGAACTAGTCGCTCAAGCATCAGGATGGTCTGGTCGATCATTTCTTTATCGTTTCTCAGTTCGTGCAACATTGCCGTCAGTATTCGGGCCATCATTTACCTCCTAGTGGGCGCTCAATGTGAAGTTGCAACCAGGATAGGCCCGCAATATCTTAAAATGCAAGCTAAAAGTTCCCTAGGTATTTCCCCTGAGTATGATTATAAGTCGTTGATTCTATTCAGACTGTCATCAGACGTGCTCCGTCGATTCCCAGCGAATATTCAGTTCGCCTGCAAGAGAGTTTCGGTGTGTTTGCGCACGATAGAGTCGGACCTTGTCTTCGGCCCGCTGCCACTACAACTCCGGTTCCATGGCGCTCGCCTACAAGACGCCTACCGGAGTTTGCCGGTCTAGGTCTTCCCACGATCCTTGGATGATAAGGCCATGCACGTCAGATATTCCGTCGGCACTTCTGTCTCTGCACATTTCAGGGAGCGCGTCAATCCGCGCAACTCCGCGTTTTGCGCAGTAACCGGCGTCGACTGCCTTAAACGGCGAACTGGCGTCGTGTAGTGTCTGTCGTTAATTGCTGGAGCGGAACTTTGTTTAGCTCATGCTGCTATGCCGCGTCCACATGCCCGGGGGCAAGGCGGAGTGCGGGACAAAGCAGATGACAAACCCCAACGGGCTAGGGCGACCAGTCAAGCTCATCGAACTCGATGATTCTATCGACTTTCCCTAGCTGCACCTGGTGCGCGGCGGCCAGATGGGCTTTCCGTAATTCCGAATCATCTAGGTCGTAGCAGAGAGTGTGCTTCTCGCCGACTATTGCTCCGGTCGGATCAAGGACCCACCAAATCCATTGTGCGAGATTTTGTGGTTCACCGAGTTGAGGGACCGTCACTTTGCCGATACAAAGCATATGCCCGGCCTTCGTTAGCCTGGCCTGACTGGCCGGCACTTCCCCCTTTGGCTCGATCTTAATGCGTCCTTCTCCTTCTCCGGCTTCTCGGGCAGTTCAACCCCAACCCCTCGCCGAGGCGTACCGCAGGTCACAGCCAGCTTCATCGGGTCAGGCTCTACTATAGGCCATTGATGCTTGTGTTTCACAAGCTATGGACCAGCTACACCACGGCTTACGCCGCCTTCCCGTCGGGCCGCGGCGGCACCCTTCGGCCTGTTCGCCTAAAACGTGTATCGCAAGACGAAGGCCATCGAGCGCGGGTTGGTCAGGGTCTGGGAATATTTTCCGAACGATCCCGAGTTGGTCAGATCCAGCGAGATGGAGACTTCATTGTCCAGCGACTCCAGGCCAGGGTCGAAGCGGGTTGAGTTCATCACGTTGAAGATCTCGCACCGGAACTGTAGGGAATGACCTTCCCACGGCATGACGAAATTCTTGGAGATGCCAAGGTCCATATTGAAGTATCCGTCGCCTCGAATCGGGTTTCGGACGCCGCTCTGGCCGGGCCGCGTGGGCTCGAATGCTTCGAGCGCGGAGGCGGGATCGGCAAAGATATTCGGACCGCCGTCGCCGACGACGCTGGGGGCGTTCTTGAAGGCGCCGGTTTCGGTGGGAATTTCCCCCTTTGGAGTCGCGAAACCGAAAATGTTCCAGTTAGTCGGCCATTGACGCCCGTTGCCCACGCGCGCCGGCAAGCCGCTGGTCTGGCGATAAATTCCCGAGAGTTGCCAGCCGCCGAATAGGGCATTCGTCACAGGCCCAAAATCGCCGCCGAATCGTTGGCCTCGCCCGAACGGGAGTTCGGCCACGAAATGTCCGTTGAACTGGTGCAGCATGTCGTATTCGGAGACGGCTCGCATCTGTTCCGGCGCCCAAGTATTGATGATCAGACCGGCAAAGCTTTGCGAGTTTTCCGGGAATGAAGCCAAGTCGATCGACTTGCCCAACGTGTAGTTGAGGTCGAACTGAACGCCGTCGCTGAAGTATTTGCGCAGCGTGAACTGCCCCGAGTGATAGGATGCCGAACCCAGCGAGCGCCAGGCGGCCAGCGAGGCGTATTGGGCGTTAAACATCGCATTCGGGCCCAGGGTGCTGCACGAGGGAACGCAGGCGGTGTCCAGCAAGTTGATCACGCCCGTATAATCCGGCGCGATCACTTGGAACAGGTCATAAACCCCTTGCGTCGCCGTCAGTCCCTCCGTGCCGCTCACCAGTCCGGTTCCCGCGGCGCCCGGCCACAGATTTTCCCAGAAGGGCACGGCCGCGACTTGGCCGAGAGGAGTTCCCGCCGAGACGTGATCCGCCAATACGTTGGCCGCCTCGAAATAGGTTTGTCCTGACGACGGATCGCGCAGGTTGGTGGGCATAGCCAGGTCCGACTGCACCAGCGTGCGGCGGCTGAGCCGGCCGACGTAGCCGACCTCGACAAGGAAGCCGCGGCCGAACTCCCGGCTGACGCTGAAGTTCAGAGGGATGCTGTACGGCGGCACGATCGAGTCGTCAATGGCGTTCGTGATCTGGAAGCTGTCGGGTTGCAGTTGCGGAAATCCGCCTGGAGGCGCATCCGGGATCAGGCTCGAAGGCAGTCCGTTCAATCCCGTAATGCGGGGAGCCGTCGCGGCGTTGAGCGACCCGGATGGATTGGAGATCGTCGTCGAGAAGCCGAGAGCGGACGAAGCGAACCGGTTCATCATGCTCTGGCCGAAAACGTCATAGAAGATGCCCGCGCCGGCCCGAATGACCGTCTTGCCCGGATCGCCAAAAACCTTCCCCAGGAAGCCGTCCGTAAACTGCGGCGAGTAGGCAATGGCGAAGCGCGGCGCGAAAGCCGTCTTGGAGGAGTTGTAGAGCCCGCGGCCCGTGCGAGAGGCCAGGTCCCAGGAGATGGCCCCGGCTTCGGCTTGGCTGCGTCCTTGGTCAGCGAGCAGGGCGCGGGCGCCGACCCATTCGGCCAAGGGAATGCTCGGCGACGTCTGGATGCCGTTCTTCTCGCGGACGGCCGGCATGAGCGACCAGCGCATTCCGGCGGTCACCGTCAGCGAGCGCGTCGGGCGCCACGAGTCGGTGACATACAGCTCCAATTCGTCGTTCACATAATTGCGGGTAACCGGGGCGCCGAGCGGCAAGACGTCGCCGTTGACGTCGTAGCGATAGTTCGCATCGCCGCGCGAGGCGATGCCCAAGACTCCGACCATCGCGTCCCGGTAGGCGGAGCTAAAGCCTTCGTCAATGTCGGACGGAAGCAGTTCGGCGCCGGCCGATTCCATCCAGGAACTGTTCAGCGTCACGTGATGCCACGAGCCGTCCGCGTTGCGTTGACGGTTCTCAACGTGCCGGTAGACGCCGCCGAAGCGCGTCGAGTGACGCCCGCGCCACCAGGCCAGGTCTTGCCGAATCGTATGGACCGGCAGGATGCGGGTCACGCCGTTGGTCAGTCCCAGAGGCGTATCCAGCCCGCGGAACTCCATGCCGCTTGCGGTTTGAATACCGGTCCGTTCGTCCCCTTGACGGGTGAATCCGTAGCGAGTCGCCGCCGATAGGGTGGGGCTGAGAGCCACGTCGAGCCCGACGGCGATCCCCTTACTGTTGTCGAGCAGCACGCTGTTGGGGCCGGCTCCCGGAAATTGCGGCGTCAGATTGGCGCGGTCGCTCTGTAGTTGGCCCCTCACGAAAAGACGCGCTGCGCCATTGCGATCGACGTTGTAATCCAACTTGGCGATATACGTCTCCAGGTCGTCGGCCATCGGATAAACAAACCGGTAGCCCTGAATGTTGAGTCCGTCCCCGACCGTGGAGTCATTCGGCAGCGGGT
>CAMPKL010000417.1 GCA_946887065.1 uncultured Bryobacterales bacterium | reverse complement strand
GGACGGCGGCTTCACGCGGACCGGCATAACGCATCCAAGCAGGAAAGCCGGCGAGGATCGTATGCGCCGGGTTGTAGTAGTTGTCGACCAACACTTTGTAACAAGCGAGGCGAACATCCGCGCCGATGTCGCCGGCTTTCGTCTCGCCCAACAACGGATGGATGATGAGGCCATCGGCGGTTTCGAGAGCGATTTTGGTGCAGAACTCGTGAGCGCGGTGAATCGGGTTGCGCGTTTGGAAGGCGACGATCTTTTTCCAGCCCTTCGCGGCGGTCTCGGCTTTCACGGCCGTGGGCGAGATAGCGAGGTCGCCTTCGACTTTCAGTTGCCAGCCGGGGAAGACCTCTACCTTGCCGGCGATCGAGTGAGTGCCGGCGTCGCGCAACCACGCAACACCTGGATGGGCTTCGTCTTCGGTGCGGAAGATGTTCTTGTTGAACTGCGGCTTGTCGATCTCGAAGATCTCTTCGATGTCAATCACGCCGGCGGGCTCGCCGTCGTCCATCAGAAGAGCTTTCTTGGCGCCCTTCAGTTCCGCCGCTTTGCCGGCGCTGATGGGGAAGATGATTGGGATGCTCCAAGGCTCGCCCGTCGTTAGGTGCATCGTCTCGGCGGAGCTAGCGGTGTCTTTGGAGTTCATGAAACCGGTCACGGGCAGATAGCCGTTCTCGGACAACAAGTAAAGATCGCTGCGGTCGCGGAAGGTAGTATCGATGCGAGGAAGGTCCTGGGCGAGCAACGCGCTCGCGTCGGCGGAAGAGAGAGCCATGTGCGTGTAAACCCCTATTGTCTATCGACTTAGTAGAGATTAAATTCTAACACAGCAAGCGGGCGGCTGTCAGGTCAAGCGCCCTCAGCCGCCGCGGCTAATTCGTCGGCTTCGGCTTCGGAGCCGTCGTCGGCAGTCTCCGGCTCTTGCTCCAGTGCAAGCGTGGGCTCGTAACTGAGTTTAATAAAAATAGGGAAGTGGTCGGAACCGACGTCCGGGCCCCGCTCGAATTCGATCAGGCGGAAGGCGGGCGAGAGAAAAACGTGGTCCAAGGGGAAACGAAAGAGCGAAAAATTGACGGGGAAAGTCGGCATCGGCCCGCGACCGATGCGGGGATCTAGGAGGCCGCTGACGCGACGGAATAGTCGGGTGGTGCGAGACCAGGCGACATCGTTGAGGTCTCCCGCGACGATGCAAGGAAGGACGTCGCGGGTCAGTTCACGGCCGACAGTCATCAGCTCGGCGTCGCGCTCCGTTGACTCATCGGCATACTGGGGGACCGGCGGCGGCGGATGGAGACCATGCACTCGAAAAAGCTCGCCATTTCGCAATCGCATTCCTGTGTGAATAGACGGCGCCTCGTCAGTAGAAATGAAGCGGACCTGCGGTTGCACCATTTCGAATTTCGAGTATAGGGCGATGCCGTAGGTGTCATCGCGGGGATTCAAGACGGAGTGCGGATAATCAACTAGACGGCTCTTGAGTTGGGCCAGCCACCAGTCGTCGCATTCAAGCAGCAGCACAATGCCGGGCTGTTTAGTTTCGATGTACTGCCCTATCGCCGCAGTATTGCGGTTATCCATCCGGACGTTGGCGATTACCATGCTGACGATGGCGGCAGAGGCGTCTTTGGCTTTATGAACTTGTTTTGGCCACAACGGCGTGAAGGGAAGAATGCGAGACGCCTGCAAGGCCACGGCCGCCGCGAGGGCGACGGCGAAGACGAGGCTGGGCGCGGATCTGCCGCTCAAGCCGCCGCTGGAAAGCCAAAGGGCTGCCGCAACGGTTCCCAGCAGTGCGATATGGATGCGCGGAAAATCGCAGACGCGCACCCACCAATCTTGAACGCGCAGAGTCGATAGGAGCGTCGTCGCAATCACGAATCCGCCAAGGATGTACGCAACGACCATATCGACTCCGCGCCTTTGCAGAGCGGCAGCTTCTAGGGGAAGCTACGCGGCGGCTTTTGCCGCGGCCAGAGCGGCGTCATAGTTGGGATGCTCGCTCATTTCGGGCACATACTCGGCGTAGGTGATCTTGTTCTCCGGATCGAGGACGAACACGGCACGCGAGTGAATGAGCAGCGGCTCGATCATTACGCCCCAGTTCGCTCCAAACGACCCGTCGCGATAGTCGGAAAGGGCCAACACGTTCTCAACGCCGGCAGCGGCGCACCAGCGCTTCTGAGCGAAGGGCAGATCGCGGCTGATCGCGAGGACTTTGATCTTGCCGTCCTTGACCGCCTCTTCGTTGAAGCGGCGGGTTTGTGCATCGCAGACCGGCGTGTCGAGCGACGGCAAGACGTTGACGATGCGCACGGAACCTGCGGTTTCGGCCAACGTAACCGGCTTCATGTCGACGCCCGTGAGGGTGAAATCAGGGGCTTTTTGCCCGGGCGCCAGCGCTTTGCCCTGCAAGGGCATGGGGTTGCCCTTGAGTGTTGTGTTTCTATCTGCCATGGAATAATCTCCTGCCTTTTACTGCTGCAAGACCTAGACCGCAAAGCTAGCAGCCAATCGAGTCTGTCGTCAATCATAGGGCCGCTCAGCCCTACTGTTAGACTGGTGACTCATGGCCGACGTTCGGGACATAACGCTGGGCAGGGACGCGCCGGCTGAGCTGGGCGACCTGGCCGGTCGTGTAGCCGAACTGAAGGGATCACCGGGGCTGCGACGATGTTTCCGTTTTTTTGAGAATTCCAGGAAATGGATCGACGAGCGTCACCTGGAAATCTGCCGCGTGCCGTCGCTTACGTTCCGCGAACAGCAGCGGGCTGAGTTTATCGCTGAGATTTGGCGCGGACTGGGACTCCGACCGAGTTTCGATGACGCAGGCAATCTGGTAGCGTCGATCGTTTACTCGCGCGATCTGCCTTTCGTGGCCGTTTCCGCGCATTTGGACACAACGCTCGCGCCGCGAACTCCGGCGGAAATTCGCTGCGGTCCCGACGGGGTCCTGTATGGTCCCGGCGTCACCGACAATGGCGTAGGACTTGCCGCGCTGGCGGCGCTGGCGCGGGCGCTGCAAGAAGGACCGCTCGTACCGGCTCCTCGGCGCAATATTCTGCTTGTTGCAAATGTCGCAGAAGAAGGCGAGGGCAACCTGCAGGGTATGAAGTACCTCTGCCTGCATTCGCCGTTCGCCCAAAGCATACGCGAGTATGTGGTACTCGATGGCGCGTCGTTAAGCCATATTACTTCCGAAGCTCTCGGGAGCCGCCGCTTTGAGCTGATTATCGAAGGCCGAGGCGGGCACAGTTGGAACGACTTCGGCATCGCCAATCCCGTGCATGCCCTGGCGCGCACCTGTTCACTGCTGTCGGATATTGAACTGCCGGTTTCTCCCAAGGCGACGCTGACAGTGGCGACGATCGACGGCGGGGCAGGGGTGAACTCGATCGCTTCAACGGCGAGCGCTAAGGTCGACATCCGGTCTTCGCGCGCCGAGGCCATTGATTCGGTTGTCGGCGAGATGGAGGCTGCGATCAAGCGTGCGGTCGACGAAGAGAACCGGCGGTCGACAGAGCGACTCACGGCCTACCGCATTCGGGAGATCGGCCACCGCCCGGCGGCAGCCGCGAACTTCGACAATCCGCTGGTCGATTATCTGCAGGCCATCGATCGTAGCCTGAAGATCCGTTCGCGGATCGATTGCGCCTCGACGGACGCCAATGTCCCCTTGGCGGCGGGGCTGCCGGCGGTCGCTATCGGCGCCGGCGGCAAGGGCGGCGATGCGCACGCTCCCTCTGAGTGGTACCGGCCGGAGGGGCGCGCCTTGGGACTGCAACGCATCGCCCTGACCCTGGCGTTATTACAGTCATCGTTATAAAACGAGAACGATCGTTTTTAGCGGGTCTATAATGAGTCGAACCGCCCACGACGTGGGCGCGGTGAGCCCAAATCATGCATCCTGCCGAACCGAAACGTGTAACACATCGAAATGTTTGGATGCCGCTGTTGCTAATCGCCGCCACATTAGCCGTAGGGATCATGATCGGCACGCTGGTTCAGAATGACGCGGGCGCTGAGGAGCAGGCCGCAGCCACGGACGCCACACCGCTATTGTTGCCGGCGATCGAGCCTACCGAGAATCAGTTCACGCCAATCGTTCGCGCCGTGCGGCCGGCAGTTGTGAATATCAAGGTCGAGGTCACCGACGAACCGGAACCGGCCGAGGGCGGCGCTGAGTCCGAGCCCCGGATGGAGGATTTCTTCCGGCGATTTTTCGGCGGCGAAATCCCGGAGGGGATGGATC
>CAMPKL010000416.1 GCA_946887065.1 uncultured Bryobacterales bacterium | reverse complement strand
TCACGATCGATCCCGCACGGCCGACCGAAATGCGCAAAGGACAGCGCCTGCGCACCGAACAGGGCAATGCCGAAATGCTGTTTGCCCTGGGTTCGTTCATGCGGCTGGGAGCGGGCTCCGACATCGAGATGGTCGACTCCGGCTTGACTTCCGCGACGGTGCGGCTTCATCGCGGAGCGGTGATCGTCGAGGCGTTTCGCGTGTGGGGCGGCAATTCGCTGAAGCTGCTGGCCGGCGATCATCAAATCGCTTTCACCGATCCGGGAGAAATGCGAATCGGGATCGCCGAGGGCGGCCAGCCGTCCGTTGAAGTGCTCAGCGGCAGCGTTACCGTGACAACGGCGGGTCAGGATTACAAGGTCAAGAAAAAGCAGTCCGCGGCGTTGGGGCCGGACGGCGTCCAGACCGCGAAGATCAAGGCGTTTACCGCTGATGCACTGACGTCATGGCATGAGCAGCGCGCCAAGACGGTACTCGCTGAGACGCCGAAGAGCGAGAGGCGCAAGGGCGGTTCGTCGTCTGACGATGGCGGCGGCGAGAGGCCCTTCGGGTTGGGCGATCTTCCCGACAGATCTCAGGCCGGCCTCTAGGCAATCAGTTGAGCACGACTCCGTTAGCTTGATCGTTGATAGTCAACGTTCCGCCGTCGAAGAAGAAAGAGCCCATGACCATGCCCAGCGGGTAGCTGGCGGTGATGGTAAATTCGCTGCCGCGATCGTTGTCCGGACTCCAAACCGTGTTGACCGACACCTGGCTCGAATCCAGGCCGATCGAATTGGCTTTTACCAAGTCCGCGATAGCGGTCGCGGTGTCGTCATTGCCGTTGACCATGACCGGATTGCTGCTGCCATGCACCGCTGCGTAGCGGGCTCCCTGCGAGACGGCATGCGACAACGTGCTGAAGGTCCATATGACCCGTCCGAATTCCATCATGCCCATCAAGAGCATGATGAAGGCGGTGAACGCCAACGAGAACTCGACTATCGTCGAGCCGCGCCGGTTATCCTGACGACGGGAATTCGCTCTTCTCATTACTGCACCCTCATGTAGCCGCGCCAGGTCATGCTGGTGTTTTGCCGAATCCCCGGGTAGTAGCCCAGAGTCGAAAATGTCTTAGCCACGCTCATCCGCGAGTACGCGCGCGGCGTGCCGTAGTTCGGGCAGGTCGTGTTCAGACAATCGACCCACGTCTCAGGCGCATCCGGACAGTCGCAAACGCGGTCCGCGGTCGGCGTTGCATTTTCGAGGTGCGACGAGCTGTTGCTCGCCACCCTCTGCATGTCCGTATATTTGCCGGACGATTGATTGTCTTGCGCGCCGTACTTGGCTCCGGTCTCGGCCGCGCGGGACATCACGGTGGATTCCCAGAAGATGCGCGAAAAGTCGGATGCTGCGACAGTCATCAGAAGGAGCAGCGGCATGGTCACGGCGAACTCCACCATGGCTCCGCCGCGTCGTCGATTTTCTCTTTGTAGTCTCATGATCACCCTGTCGTGCTTCTTATTCCGAGAACAGCATGCGGTAGGTCTTGGGCGCCTGACTCTCCGTCGGCGGATCGATGACCTGCGCATCGGCTGTGCCGCTGATGTTGATGGTGGCCGCGACAACCATGCCCCAGCTGATGGTCGAACTCGGGTTTCCGCCCAGTCGAGATGCTCGGAGGGGAAATACAGCGCGCCAGTGAAGGAAGATCCGGAGCCGCCGCGCATGATCTTGTTGCCGGGGTTACCGACGCTTCCGTCTCTAGGTCCCATGAAGAGAATCCCGTAGTAGTCGTATTCCGGGTCGTCGTTCGGCGCGGAGAGATTGACGACAGCATTACCGCCGATGTCCACATAACTATTGCCGTTCGAGTTGATGTTGTAGAAGGTAACGTCTTCACCGGAAACCGTGCCGCCCGAGATCTTCATGCCTTTGTTCAAGACGTAAAGACCGGGCTCGAAGACGACCGTGCCGTTCAGGATCTTGATTTCGTTGGGGTAGTAGCCGGGCCAGTAGTGGGTGACCCCGGCGCCTCCTCCGGTCGTACCGCCCGTTGTCCCTCCCGTGGTGCCGCCGGTCGTGCCGCCAGTGGTGCTGCCATTGCCGTTGCCATTCTGGGCGGAAGCGGTGTATCCGCCGAACGCACTGCTGGTTGCAGCGGTCGTCGTATAGCCGTTTGACGGGGTCGACGGGATAGGAATGTTGAGGAACGGGTCGATCACCGGTAGAATGCCGGTCTGCACTCCGCCAGGCGCCGAGCAGCCGCCGCATGATTGGCCTCCCACTGCGCCGATGAACGTAGTGCTGTTAATCACCGCGCCGCCGCTCGTCACTAGCGCGGTGCCTGAAGTTGAGTTCGTGACGATGCCGCATTCAGCCGAGAGGGTGGGATTACCGTTGGACCGAATCGCTGAGGCCGCGCTTGGGTCCAGGGCGATGACGCAGGCGTCGCCGCTCCTCTGCAGGCCGGCTACCGCGCGCGCTCTCACAGTCGAAAGCGTCGGGCCAAAGATGCGCATGAAGGTTGTCGGCACTTCTTTCGCAACGATCACTTCCACGAAATCGTCGTTGCCGGCGGAACTTCCCGCGAGCGGCGGATTGTTCACCGTGATCGTCGCATTCGCGTCGGTGTAGTCCATGAGGCCTGTGTCATTGACCGCGGCAGGCCGCACATTGGCGGCGTAGTCCCGGAGTCCCCGGCGCATCTCCTGCACCGCTCCCGCTGCGCCGGCGTCCGCGGCGGCCTGGGCCCTACGCTTCTCAAGGTAGATGCGGCCGCCGTCGAGCACGAGGCCCAACACCCCCGCCATCATTGCGAACGCGAAGACAAAAATAAAGATGGCTTGGCCGCGCTTGGAACGTTGGCGTCTTGGGCTGGCGGATTGACTACTTTCGGGCGATGACATGGCGATCCTCCCTTCGACTCTTTGAGCACCTGTCGATGACAGTTTGTACTGGGACAGTAGAACCCATCAATTGAACGGAAGTACTGTTATTCGCTAGGAATAAATACGTAGGCTTAGTGCTAAGGCGCGGAAGCGGATATGGATAGATCACGGGCAAATTCGGACCGCGTCCAACCCGCGCCGTTGTCCGTAAAACGCTACTAACACTAAGAAATTAAAAGGCTGATCAGGAATCTGCTGGTCGTCCAGGCAACGCCTTAGGCCAATCGTTCCAGTGAGCTGAAGGCGGCGAGACTCGCGAGCGGGAAGGACGCGTATCGCCCGGCTTCCTAGCGGCAAAATCCCAGGATGCGAATTGGGACCATGGTACGGTCCGGCGAACTGGGATTAACCGCGGCTATTGGGCCTTGGTCTCCAACTCCGCCCAGCGTGCATACAACTCATCGACTTTTTGCTGGGCCGCTTGTTGTTTGGCATAGGCGGCGGGCAGCCGTTCAGCATCAGTCGCGTTGTTTTCGACTTGTCGTGTGAGCGCTTCGAGAGCCTCTTCGGACTTGAGGATTTCCTGTTCCAGTCCGTCGAACTCGCGTTGTTCGAGATAGGAAAGTTTCTTCTTGGCCGGCTCCGTCGCCTTCTGAGCCTTTTCCTTTGTCCGCGGCTTGTCGGCGGGAAGTTCTCCGCGCACCGCCTCCCACTGGGAGTAATCGGCGAAGACCCCCGTTTCGCGCTCGTTGCCCAGGCCGACCACGACGGTTGCGACGCGGTCGAGCAGATAACGGTCATGGCTGACGAGTACGACCGCGCCCGGGAACTCCAGCAGGTTTTGTTCGAGGACTTCCAGCGTGGGGATGTCGAGGTCGTTGGTCGGTTCATCAAGAAACAGCACGTCGGCGCTTTGCAGCATGAGCCCGGCGATCAGGACCCGCGCCTTCTCGCCGCCTGACAACTGCGCCATCGGCATCTCCAACTGCTCGGGGCGAAACAGAAAGCGCTTAGCCCAACTGGCCACATGGACAGCCTTGTCCTGGAAGATGACCGAGTCGCCGTCGGGACAAAGCGCTCGCCGCAGCGTCATGCTCGGATCGATCTCCGCAGTACGGTCTTGGGCGAAGTTCGCCACTCGCAGACCGTCCGCTCGCCGCACCGTTCCGGCATCGGGGGCGATTTGGCCCTGCAATATTTTCAAGAGCGTCGTCTTGCCGCTGCCGTTCGAGCCGACCAGCCCGACTCGCACGCCGTGAGAAAGGGTGATCGCGACATCCTCAAAAAGTTTGAGATCGCCGAACGATTTCGCCAATCCTTCGGCCTCCAGCAAACGCTTCGTCTAGCGATCGGATGCGGGGACGTCGATGCGGACGCAAC